>CBDUXU010000060.1:0-11405 GCA_965371285.1 uncultured bacterium
GAAGATGACGATACTATTAATCAACATAAGAAGCATGAAGAAGAGAGTCACCTTAGATACCTCAAGTCTAAGCTTAACCAAAACATTATTGACTAAATCAATACCGCCTGCTATAATATATATAAAATATCAATAGCAGGCTTATTTAAACCTTTCTTCTCCTGACCCTCCTTAGGAGTGGCTTTAGGAGCGCTAATTAAAGCATTATGAATTGTATCGCAAAGTATTTTCTTTTTAACAGGTTTTGTAAGATAAGTATAAGCTCCGACCTTCATAGCCTCTACTGCGGTTTCAATAGTAGCGTATGCTGTCATCACTATGCAGGGGGTATTTTCATTTAAAGCCTTAACTCTTTTTATAACTTCGATTCCATCTATTCCGGGGAGCTTTAAGTCTGTTAAGACAAGATTTGGCTTAAACTGTTCTGCCATCTTCTCACCCTCTTCTCCCGAGGCAGCTCCGTAGGTAGTGTAGTCAGCCATGGCGAGTATTTCCATGAGGCTGCCGCGAATACTTGCAGTATCTTCGACTATTAGAATTTTTTTTCCTCCGCCATTTGTAAACATATAAACAGACACCTCTAATTAATATTTAAAACAACCTCTACTTAGAACTATAATGGTTTTTTGTTACAGTTTCATTACAAATAAATTATATTTATAAGAAATTATAATAATTCTCACTTATGACAATTGTTACAATAATAGCACAATTTAATATTAAAAATGCAGAAAATTTTAAGGTTGGAATTAAAAGTTTAGGAATTAAGGTTATATTTACAGGATTCAGTAACAATAATTTATTTTATAATTGCCTCAAAGATAAAAAGCGCCTTTTTTACCCCTTTTGTGACTGCCCCGGCTGATAAGGTCGCTCCGCTGATATCGTTTATGTCTCGTTTCATCCTGAGTTTGTGAGATTTACTTTTAAAGGTATCTCACGATGCACCAAGACACCAACTTGTACATTATTAAAAAAAGACAAGCTACATTTTTTTGATAGCTAACATAAAAGACTACTTAAAGTATTGGGTACCAAAGTTATCCTTAAGACCATGGAAAAAAGCAAGGGCCCTGGCAACACCTTTAGTAACTGCCCTTGCTGACATAGTTGCACCGCTTATATTGTCTATATCCTTCTTAACCCTTAACCTGCTAAGCAAATCTTTGCCTTTAAACTGGGCAAGCCACCTCTTGTTTTTTACTTCAAAACCTTGGGACTCCCTAAAGACAAGTATAGATACGAAGACAACTTCACCCTCAGGATTCATACTCACCAAAAAAGTAATATCCTTTGTCTTTCCAATTTGATTCATGACGAAACCATAACCTTGAACTTTGCCGTCAAGGCGAGCCTCGTAAGTATCAACTGATGATTCGTAAACATTCTTTCCCAGATTTTCCGTGATTTTAGACTTTAAAAAACTGTCCAAAACAATGACTTCTTTTCTAAAAGAACTAACGGGAAAAGCTTCTTCAAGGGCTTCATCTTCCGTTGCATAGCGTCTTTCTTTCGCGTCTGCCGCACCCCCCGTAAATAATATAGAACTTAGGACAAGTAGCATTAGAGCACTTAAAAAATAATATTTAACCTCTTTATATTTCACTTAAATTAACCTCCCTAATATTAAACCTATACCCCCTCTGTAATAAGTGGGAGGACTTATTACAAAGAAGGCATAGGTAGTTTTAAACTTTTTTATAATTAAACAGCTTATCACAATAATGTTTGGGACAGGCAGCTTTTCCATAAAAAGGAGGAGTTCTTATTAATATGGAAAAGAAACCTGCCCCAGAAAGTGACTTAAAACTCTCAAGCAATAATCACTTTCCAATTAAAAGGAATAACCCATTCCTATATTTATCTGGTCAGTTGCTTTGTCGGCAGGGTCTTTAGAAGCATTGTCCCTGTTCTGGAAATCTACCTTAAAAACAACATTATCATGTGGTTTATAATCTAGACCTATGGTGTGAATTTCTATATCATAAGCAGGGTTTGCCGTAAAACCTGTTACGGAATCATGGGTATTGTACTCTGAGTGCCTGACAAAAACCGTAAGTTCCTGGTCTGTATCAAGGTCCATAAGGCTAAAGAGCCTTACTGCTGCCTCTACATAGGCACCTGTCATCTTATCACCTAAAGTGCCATCGTCTGTACCGTCACATATTACATCACAAAGGAAAGCATTTACCTTATCTGCATCACCCAACTCTACCTCAGCGTAGAGACCCTTGAGGTCAAAAAAGCTTTTACTAAACTGAAAGTCAGCTTCTTTTATTTCTACCTTGGCGCTGCCCATAGAATCGTCACCCTGGGAGGTGTGGCCGCCAAAATAAGAAACTCCGACCTTTAGCCCGAGGATGGCGCTGTACTCTAACCTGCCTGTTACTCCAAAGTCTTCAGCAACTGCCTTGGCAACCTTTTGTCTGCCGCTTCTAATGCCACTAGAACCATCTGCTTTAAAATTAGCGGCATTGGGAGTGGAAACCATGTAGAGTTTATAACTTAAACCCTCGGCAACCTCACCGAAGATACCTGCTCCAGCTTCCCACCATGTTGTTGGTATAATGTTTTTTTCAACATCAGGCCTTTCGACCCCGTAGAAGGCATCAGGGTCATGGGTTTCGTTCAGAAAACCTATAGGCATTAACATAAGGCCTGCACGAAAATTAAGAGGTTCTGATACTCTCAAATCAATATATGCCTGCTCAAGTTCAACCTCGCCCGGTTTACCTTCTCCGGCAAGTGAATGTTCCACTTCCAGTTCAGCATGAAAACTAACCCAGTCGTTAAATTCGTGACCGAAGAACAGTACAAAACGGTGAAAATCTATGGCGCTGTCCTTATTGTTGTTTTTGTAGTCATTGAAGTGAAGCTCGCCGTACCCTCCTAGGGTTGTTTCACCGGATAGTCCATGACTGGATTCCAGTTTATTTTTCAATGTACTTATTTCTTTCTCTAACGCGTCCAGTCTATCTTCAGTTGCTCCAGCAAATGAGACAGCAGGTGATACCATTAGTGTGAGAGCTGCAAATAATGATGCTATCGTTTTATTACTTCTTTTCATTTTTATTCTTTCTCCTTGTTTTTTGTTATGAAAATGAATGTCATTTTCAATAGTTGTAAAAAAAATATATTTATATTACTGATTACCTAGTTTGCCTATCCTATCAATTAAACCGTCCAGATTTGAATGAATATTAAAGAGTTTAGTGTCCAGTTTACTGAGCTGGTCAAGCATTTCCGGGCTTTTTGTTTCTTTGTCCTTTTCCATTGCAGACTTTAGTGACTCCCTAAAAGTAGTAGTTTTAGCATGGAGAGCCTGTATGGTTTTGAGCGAAGCTAGAAGATCAAGTAACTCACCCTCCTCTTCGCTTGACTGACCGGTCTGCAAGTTCAAAAGATTGCTTCTTGCCTTAAGGTACCACAAATATGGCCCTGTTAAAGCAATGGTTAGAACAATTATAGCTAAAAAATCTAAAAAAATATTACTCTCTAATCCGAAAAACTTTCCGCCATGAAAAGCAGTTAGTACTTTCTCCCAGCTAGGAGGCTCCCCTCCCCAATCATCACTTGAAATGCTTGAATCAATTGGGTCCCCGCCTCCACCGCCGTAGAGCCATAATACTAACGGACTTTCAGGATAGACCTCGTATAATTCCAAATCTTCACTATGATTTAGTAATACCCCTGTAAAGGTGAGAAGTAAAATAAACACTACTCCAACTAAGCCCAATACCCTGTGAATTTTCTGAGTTATACGAATCATATATTAATATTTTTAATTCTCTTTCAGTTACGAATTTTTAAAATTACATCTTCTCCAAGTCTTTAGCCAGACTTTTTAGCATATTTGAGAGATTTCTAATCATCTTTTTAATCTTCTTATGAGAAACATCTTTTCTCATTGATTGTCTTATCTCCTTAAATCCTTCGCCAACAACTTCTGCATCTTCGTGAGAGAGACCGTGTTCAATAAACTCTTCAAAGTTTGCCGTAGGCTCTTCATAAATATTAAAGTAAACATCTATTACAGCTTCAGACCCGGCCCTGTTGCCTTCTTTTTTGTAAATAACCAGAGCTTTATATAAATCACTCTCAATAAGCTCAGCCCTCTCCGACCAGTTAACCTTTTTAGGGCTAGACATGTCATCAGCTGCAAAACTGTCTGCCGTGATGACCATTAACATTAAAAATGCCATTAATACTAGTGTAGATAATTTCATTTTTGTTTCTCCTTCGTTTGTTTTATTTTTGCAATTGAAAACGATTTTCAATTGATTTATAATTTTTTTTTAAATTATTCTACCTTGCCAAACAAATTCTAAGCTTTACCTTTGTGTAAATCTCTCTCTAGTTCCGAGAATGTATCCTGCAGGTTATCTTCCAATGTTTTTAGGTGATTTTCCACTTCATGAACAAGGCTGTCGAGTTCGATTAGGTGTTTCCTAATCTCGTCATTCTCCTCGCCTGCTGCGCCGCCGGAGAGTTTCTGGCACATATCAGCGTGGCCACTGACATCTTCCAACATATCATGGAGCATCTTTATGTCTCCTTCTATGTGACTGATATCTCTTGTTGCGCTTACTCTCTCTGTGTAAGGTTTATAAACAAAGCTATAAAAAATGGCAATAATTAAGGCAACAATCAGCAGCGATTGAAGCATTACTCCCTCGTAAGTTGGATATATGCCAAGAAAATCTATAGTTGGAAAACCCCTTATGGCGGTTGTGTCAATCATAGTCGCCTCTTGGAGTTCTCTTATTCCCTTGCCTGCAAAAACAAATGCAAGGTAATAAAGAAAAGTAGAAGTAATTGCAAAAAACGGCCCTACGGGAATAACAATACTTCCATATCTAACTACTACAAAAATAACTGCCAGAAGTAAAGAACCTACACCTATGCCTGCAAGAACGGCATTAACCTCCCCTGCGGCGCTTGAGAAGAGAGCTTCGTAAAAAAGTATTGTCTCAGCTCCTTCCCTGTAAACTGCCAGAAAAGCGGCAAACCATAAAGTATAAATCTTTCCCTGAGTAAGAGAACCGTCTATCTTGGACTTTATATAGTTTTGCCACCTTCCTACCTCAATCTTAGTTATGAGCCAATAACTTACATAGAAGAGAACTGCCGTGGCAGTTAACATGACGATGCCTTCGAGGGCTTCCATGCTTGCGCCGCTGAGCTTTATAACAGTCCTCAGGAGCACAGCAGTAATTATACTTGCCACTACTGCAATGCCAGCTCCTGCGTAAATTGTTTTTACCTTATCTTCGTTGCCTGATTTTCTAAGGTATGCAGCCAAGGCGCTTACAACTAAAATAGCTTCAAAACCTTCTCTTAAAATAATTACAAGTGAAGTAATAAAAAGTGCCATGGGAGATTTTTTTTCTTTTTTGGAAGACTCGACTGTTTTAATATCAAGCACACCTGCGTCATTATAAATTGCATCAATAAGCGTGTTTACTCTGGACTCTACCTCCTCATACTCCATTCCACTTGTCATGGCGCCGCGAATGCCGCCAAACATACCTTCAACTTCTGTAGTCCTTGATTTGGAAATATGAATACTCATGGCAGTTTCCATGCCGCTGCCTTCAAAATGGTCAAAGTAAGTATCAGAGACACTGGCTTTAGCTTTTTTATGGCTGCCGCCGCTGTAGAGAGCTAAACTTTTCTTCAGTGATGATTCTATTTCTACGGCAACTATATCCCAATTCCCGCCCTCTTCACCGGCGAACTGGTCACTGGCATTGGTAGGGTTTAAACTCGTAAAAAACAATACCGCTGCTGCTGCAAATAATAAGTAGATTTTTTTCAAATCAAATTCCTTTCAAGTGGAAAAACAATTTCTAGGGTGTTTGGCCTGTTTATAGGAGGCAGGGTTATACCCTCTTCTTAATAAAACTGACCGTATAATGATATTGAATATCATTTTCATTTAGATGTCAAGAGAAAATTTTACTTTTCTCTGTTTTTCTTTTAAATTATGCTATTGCTTTGGAAATTTGCAGAAGTGAACCCATGAAATCATCAACATTTTCCACTTCTATTCCAGTGGACTTAGCCGTGACCTCATTTAACCTGCTAGGGCCGGAGACTTCATTAGTGCTGTCATAAAGTACAAAAGGCACCGATTCGGACACATGGGTCTTTAGCTCCACAGGAGTTGGATGGTCATTAGTAACAATAACCCTAAAATCCTCACCTTTCATGGCTTCAAGGATACGCCCTACAACCCTGACATCAAACTCCTCAATGGCCATAATCTTACCGTCAATGTGGCCCTGGTGGCCTTCCTCATCGGGGGCTTCAACATGTACGCAGACAAAATCCTTTTCTTTTAGACTCTTTACTGCCGCGTCTGCCTTACCTTCAAAATTGGTATCCAAAAAACCTGTTGCGCCGGGTACATTAATAATATCCAATCCGGCATAAATTCCAATACCCTTCATAAGGTCTACGGCTGAAATGAGAGAACCTACTTTTCCGAATTTTTCTTTAAAAGTAACCATGTCAGGTGCCCTGCCCTGGCCCCAAAGCCAGATGGAATCGGCAGTTTTTTGGCCATTCTCCCTGCGTCTTACATTTACGGGATGGTCTTTAAAAATCTCTCTCGATTTAGCCATAAGTTTATCAAGTTTATCACTGCCCGGCCCTGTAGGGGTGTGGCCCAAAATATCCTTATCACTAATGTCATGAGGAGGAGTAGTCTTTATCTCATTACTGTCATGCTCCCATACCATTAAGTGCCTATAAGCAACGCCGGGATAAAACCTTACTCCCTCTTTTGATAACTCCTCATCTAGGGTTTTTATAAGCTCAGAGGCGTCTTCCGTCGATATGTGCCCTGCGCTATAATCGTCCATTATAAAAGTATCACCTGAGGGTTTTAGGGAAACCAAATTGGTTCTAAAGGCAAGTTCCGATTGTTTTAATTCCACTCCCATGCTGGCCGCTTCCAGCGGAGACCTGCCTGTGTAAAATTCATTGGGGTCGTAACCAAGAAGGCTTAAGTTTGCCACATCACTGCCCGGGGGCAGGTTATCTGGCACGCTTTTATAAAGACCAACGGTTCCATGGGACGCAAGAAAGTCCATGTTAGGAGTCTTTGCAGCTTCCATGGTGGTTTGTCCGTGAAGCTTTTTTATTGGGTGGCCGCTCATTCCGTCGCCTATTAATAATAAATATTTCATATATATATATATAACCTTTATTTTTATATTATTTTTAAGTATGTTGCGTTAGTCAACTTCCAGACCTGATATTATAACAAAAAATTGGTAAAAAATAATTAGAAAACTGAAAAAATATTAAAGACCCATTAACTCTACAATCTCGGAGAGTTTGGCAGAAGCCTTAAAAGGTTTTGGTGAACACTTAATGGCATTATCAGGGTCTTTTAGTCCGTTACCTGTCAGAGTGCAGACAACCGTATCTCCATCATTAACAAGGCTTTCTTTTTTCATCTTAATAAGTCCTGCCAGTGAAGCTGCCGAGGCAGGCTCGCAAAAGACCCCTTCCCTGGAGGCAAGAAGTTTATAAGCTTCCAAAATCTCATCATCAGTCACAGCCTCTATTACTCCGCCCGATTCGTCTCTTGCAATTTTTGCAGTCTCCCAATTGGCCGGATTACCAATATTAATGGCAGTGGCAAATGTGTGGGGGTCTGTAATAATTTTATCCTGAACTATTGGCGAGGCTCCTTCTGCCTGAAAACCCATCATCTTAGGCAGGTTAGAAATCAGACCCTTAGCTTCATATTCCTTATAACCCTTCCAATAGGCAGTAATGTTCCCTGCATTTCCAACTGGCAAAAAATGATAAGTAGGAGCATGGCCCAGGTGTTCGCAAACTTCAAAAGCAGCAGTCTTTTGCCCTTCAATTCTAAAAGGGTTAATGGAATTTACAATTGATACGGGATATTTGCTGCCTATTTCTTTTACAACTCCAAGAGCGTCATCAAAACTTCCATTTATCTCAACAATAGTTGCGCCGTAAATAATAGCCTGAGATATCTTACCCATTGCAACCCCGCCTTCGGGGATTAAGACATAAGCCTTCATCCCTGCCTTGGCGGCATAAGCTGCGGCAGATGCAGAGGTGTTGCCAGTAGATGCGCAAATAACAGCCTCGGAGCCGCTCTCTTTTGCTTTGGATAAAGCCCAGGGCATGCCCCTATCTTTAAAAGAACCGGTTGGGTTTAAACCCTCAAATTTTAAAAGAAGACGAATGTCGCCGATTATATCTTTTAGGTTAAAAGCTTCAATTAGCGGAGTATTACCTTCATTAAGTGATACAATTGATTCGTCACTAATCTCGGGCATAAAATCCCTGTACTCCCTGACAATACCCTTCCAAAGACCTTTTTTAGTAAGTTCCAACTTTTGTTATTCCTCCTGGGCAGCTTTTAACAAAACTACCTTATAATGTATTTTCTATCCTGATAACTACGACTTTATCTACAACAACCGATTCTTTTTCAATTTCCCCAAGGGCTAAGTTTAACTCACTTTCTTTTGCGCTGTGAGTTACTACAACCAGCGGAACAGAGCCTCCATCAACTTCTAAACTTCTGCCTTTTTGCAAAACCGATGAAATGCTGATATTGTGCCTGCCCAGTACTCCGGAAATTTTAGACAAAACCAGCGGCTCGTCAGCAACAGAGAAACGCAGGTAATAGGGCATCTCTAACTCAGAGATGTTTTTTATCTCAGCAGCAGAGCCGCCAATGTAACCGTTTAAGTTTTTAAACCTTCCCGTGGAATTTGAATCCATGTCACGAATGACATCTACTATGTCAGCTACAACGGCGCTTGCCGTTGGCATCATGCCCGCGCCTTTTCCGTATAACATAAGCTCTCCAACTGCCGACCCTTCAAAAAAGACCGCGTTAAAAACATCTTCCACGCTGCTAAGGGGATGGTTGGAGTGGACCATAGTCGGGTGAACTCTGGCTTCTATCCTGCCTTTATCATTCTTGGCAATTGCAAGAAGTTTGATGGCGTAACCGAGCTCGCGAGCAAATTTAATATCTATTTGGTTTATATTTGAGATGCCTTCTATATAAATATCTTCTAATTTAATATCCGCTCCATAGGCGCAGCTAATTAGTATGCCAAGCTTTTGCGCCGCATCAATTCCATCAACATCAAAACTCGGGTCTGCTTCTGCGTAACCAAGTTCCTGGGCAGTTTTTAATACATCGTCAAAGTTTAAACCTCTGTGGGTCATCTCTGAGAGTATATAATTTGCCGTGCCATTTATAATTCCATAAATAGAATCTATCCTGTTTGCGGAGAGTCCCTCTCTAAGAGTTTTAATAACCGGCACTCCCCCTGCCACTGCCGCCTCAAAACCAACAAAAACTCCCCTGTCGCGGGCTAGGGGGAAAATCTCCCTGCCATGGGCAAAGATTAAAGCCTTGTTTGCAGTTACAACATGTTTACCGGCATTTATGGCGCCAATTACTACATCTTTAGCATCACTAACCCCTCCCATAAGCTCTACAACTACGGAAATAGAACTATCATTTAAAATATCTTTATAATCGGAGGTGTAAATACTTTTATCAATATAGATATCTCTTCTTTTATTAATATCACCAACGGCAATTTGTTTTAAACAAACCTCACCGTCAAAATGCCTGGAGAGGATATCCTTATTTTCTGTAAGTATTTTTGCAACTCCCGTACCTACGGTACCGAGACCTACAATGCCTATGTTTGTTTTTTTATTTATTTTTTTCTCTGGCATAATTTTTATATCTATCTTTTATATTTAACTTTTATATATACTTATAAGGTTTCTCTTTTTTTGTCGAAGGCCATTTTAATGCCCTTTGCAGCCTGCCTTATGCGATGGTCGTTTTCTACAAGAGCCAAACGAACAAAGTCATCGCCGTAATCACCAAAACCTATTCCCGGAGATGCTCCAACTTTTGCCTCTTTCATTAAAAACTTAGAAAACTCCAAAGACCCCATAGGTTTAAACTCATCGGGAATCTCAGCCCAGACAAACATGGTAGCTTTTGGTTTTGCCACATTCCAGCCTGCTTTTCCAAAACTATCTACGAGCACATCACGCCTGTCTTGATAGAGCTGGCAAATTTCACTTACGCATTCCTGGGGGCCGTTTAATGCAATAATAGACGC
Source organism: uncultured bacterium (assembly GCA_965371285.1). Lineage (GTDB taxonomy): Bacteria > Desulfobacterota > GWC2-55-46 > GWC2-55-46 > DRQE01 > CBDUXU01. The sequence continues at coordinate 10,152 of CBDUXU010000060.1, forward strand.
AATCTGAATCGGCTGAAACATACCATAATCAAAATAACTTTTAACACGAGTAAGGGCGGATATAATTTTCTTATTACCTACGGCAAAACCAACTCTCCACCCGGGCATATTATAACTCTTCGATAGAGTGAAAAACTCTACGCCGATATCTTTTGCCCCCGGTGTTTCCAGAAAACTTGGCACCTTATAGCCGTCAAAAGCAATATCTGCATAAGCCAGGTCATGCACAACATACATGTTGTTTTCTTTTGCAAAATCAACAATCTTTACAAAAAAATCTTTATCAACAACCTGAGCTGTAGGGTTATGAGGAAAATTCAAGATTAAAACCTTTGGTTTAGGCCAGGTAGTTTTCATAGCCTTCTCTAGTTCGTCAAAAAAATCTATACCAGGGCCTAAAGGAATACTCCTTAAATCTCCATCTGCCATTACAACTGAATATGCATGAATGGGATAAGTAGGTGTTGGCACAAAAACAATATCTCCGGGCTCTATCATTGCAAGAGCCAGATGGGCAATACCGTCTTTAGAACCGATAGTTACTACTGCTTCCTCATCAGGGTCTATGTCCACATCAAAGCGTCTTTTGTACCAATCGCTTATTGCCAAGCGAAGTTTATATATACCGCGGGACGCTGAGTACCTGTGGTTTTTAGGGTTCATGGTTGCTTCAATAAGTTTGTCTACAATATGCTGAGGTGTCGGCTGGTCAGGATTACCCATACCAAGGTCGATTATATCTTCACCTCTGGCCCTTGCCTTTACGCGAAGTTCTATAACTTCATTAAAAACATACGGCGGCAGCCTCTTTATCCTATAAAATTCTTCTTCCATTTTTTGATTATCAGAAGTTACTGTAAAATTACCGGCAACTTTCTTTCTCTTATTTTTTTACAAACCAAATAGTTTTATTTTTATTTAACTTTGAACCATAAACTGCTTAACTGACTTTGTCTTTTTGAAAACCGCCCATGGCGGCAAAGAAATCTCCTGCGTTATAAGAACTTCTAACAAAGGGTCCTGAGTATATATGTTTTATGCCCTTCTCTTTTGCAAGTTCTTCAAACTCTTTAAAAGTCTCCGGGGTTATATACTCTTCTACTTTTAAACTCTTTCTTGTGGGTCTAAGGTACTGACCGATAGTTACAGCGGTTATATTAATCTGGGCTAAGTCGCCAAGCAGGTCTCCCACCTCATCTGTTGTTTCTCCAAGACCTACCATAATACCGGACTTTGTAATCATACCATTTATGC
>CBDUXU010000061.1:0-11009 GCA_965371285.1 uncultured bacterium
CAAAAGAGACGGGGACCACAGTTACTTTAATGGTCTGCTCCTCTATGACTCAGAGAAGAGAGGCGACTACTTCCACAAGTGGCATATAGCAGGTCCTATGTTTACCAGCATAAGGGACGACAGGGAGGAGCTTAGAAGCAAGAGTTACCTTTTCTCCCTGGCTCTTTTTGAAAAGAAGAAAGATACAATTAAACGAAGGGTTGCGCCGATATTTTTTCAAGGCAGTGATAGTAACAGCAGTTATACATATGTAGTACCGGTTTTTGGCACGAGCAGGAGAGGTGATGAAAGCACTACATTCCTGCTTGGTCCTCTTTATGTAAACCAGAAAAAAGGTACATATAACAAAGATTCAATACTGTGGCCTTTTTTCAGTTACGGCAAGGATTCTGAGAGCAGGGATTGGGACGCCAATGCCCTTCTCTACTTCGGCAGTGGCAGGGGAGATGTAACTCGCCATACTGTTTTCCCTATATGGTGGCACAAGAAGGACTCTCAAATGACCAGAGACTGTACAGTGGTTATACACTGTTACGAGAAGAATAGTGCTAGTGGGGAGAGTTCTCTGTCACTTTTTTATATAGTGCCGAAAGACTTTACTCTTATTCTTCACGAAAAGAGTCCTAGTAAAACCAAAAAACGCTTTTATCCCTTATACAGATATGTTGATAATAAAGAGGATAGCAAAACAGACTTTTCATTTTTGTGGATAACACCTCAGAGAGAAGGCAGCGGCACAGAGCTTGCAAAAATAATAGGCGGTTTGGGTACGGTTTTCTCCTACAAATCAGAAGGGGTAGGAGAGAATAAGTCAAAAGAGTATAGTTTTTTAAGTATGATTTTCAGGTATAAGTCAGGGAAAGATTTTTTTGATTTTGAATTTAACCCTCTTTTCAGTATTGAAAAGGGGACTAAAGGTCCCGATTCCAGCAGGTTTGTTATTCTTGGCGGTCTTTTTGGAAGAGAAAAGAGATCTGATGGTTCAGTGAAATACCAGATACTGTATTTAAAAACAGCTGATTAATGGGTTCTTAGTTTTTTGTTTTTTTACATAAATGTGCCAATATTAAACTTTGTTAACCATAGGCGGTTTACATTGACTATTGGCAGGTATAGATGTAAAATTTAGTTATTAATTTTTGATTGGTAATAACTAATTATTCAGGAGGAATGGAAATGAAGAATTTATTATTTATATTAACTTTAACCTTTGTATTTGGAGTAGCAAGCGCCAATGCAGAGTCAACAGCAGATAAAGAGATAGCAGCTTTTTCAGCCATAGTTAGCGGCAACCCAAGTGTTGCAATAGACGCATCTAAGGTAAGTAACTCTTATTGTTTTAAGTCAGGCATTGGCTCAAGCGGTGGGCACATGACCCACTACGCCATAGACCCAAAGAACACAAAAGAAGATGTAATTGATTTTATTAATGCAACAGAATTAATAGCCGCAGGCTTGGACCCAACGAAACTAAGGCAACATCCCGGCAAGTTAGATGTAATGGAACCTAATACAATGTATTTTCTTCCTGCAGGAAAGTATGAGCCGTACCACGGTACCAAGTTCCCTTTCCCTCTTATCATAAAAGCAGTTGATGTAATTTAAGTTTATTTAATTTTAATTAAAAAACCGCTTTCGGATTTAGATCCCAAGGCGGTTTTTTTATTTTAAGGAGGCAATATGAAAATAGGTTTTATAGGGTTAGGTATAATGGGCTCGAGAATGGCAGCTAACTTAGTAAATGCCGGACTGGATGTGACTGTATTTAACAGGAGCAGGGGTAAGTCGGAAGAGTTAGAAAAAATAGGAGCGTCTATTGGAGAGACCATTGCCTCTGCAGCAGGCGGAAAAAATATTGTAATCACTATGCTTTCCACACCTGATGCCGCAGGGGAAGTGGCTAGAGGCGGGTTGGTGGACAACTTAGATAAAGATTGTTTATGGATTGACTGCACTACGGTAGACCCTGTGACTACTCTTGAGTTGGCTGGTTTGGTAGAGGCAGGGGGCGCTAGTTTTATGGACGCACCGGTTGCAGGCTCTCTTAAACCGGCAGAAAATGGCGAGTTAGTGTTTTTAGCCGGAGGGTCTAAGGAAAATTTTAAAAAAGCAGAGGTTGTTTTTGAAATTATGGGCAAGAAGGCAGTACACGCAGGAGACATAGGTCAAGGCTCGGCTATGAAATTAGTTGTTAATTCAATGCTGGGTGCAGGGTTGGCTGCTTTTAAAGAATGTTTGGTGTTAGGTAAATCTTTTGGTTTTGATAGAGAAACAATCTTTTCTGTGCTTGACCCTCTTCCTGTAACCCCGCCAATGATTGCTATGAAGAAGAGCAGGGTTTTGGCCGGCGATTATTCACCGGAATTTCCCCTTCAGTGGATGTTTAAGGATTTAATTTTAGCTTTGAAAATGGCAGAAAAAAACGGCATAGAAGTGCCATTAATTAAAAAAACAGAAGAAGCTTTTAAAGAAGCAATGGATAAAGGATTAGGCGGGGAAGATGTTTCTGCAGTCTTGAAACAGTAAGTCCTAATAACTATCTATTAGGACGTTTTTTATGAGATAACATAGATATTTTTGTTCCTCATATTTTAGATTGTCCCCAAAATTGGCTATGTGGCGGTCAGATAATATTTGAATGGCTTTGTTATTATCAGAGCGATTTTTTCCAAAATCTTTAGTTATAAGTATGTCTTCAATTTCCGGAGTGGGTATTTCAAATTTGTTAAAACTAAAAAGTGTTTTATAAGTGATAGTTAAAACGCTATTGGTCACCTCTATCATTGTTGCAGTGGTGTGTTTTTTAAGTGTCATAAAGAGGGGAACTCCGACGGAAACAAATGCAAAAAAACCAAGAAATGCGAAAAACAAAACAGGAACGGATTTGTCAGCTTCGCCGCCACCTGCGTTGCTTGAGAGGGAGTAGTAGAAGTAAGATAAAAATGCTGCAGGGATTGCAAGAGGCAAAAGAGCAATAAGCAGGGAGCGACCTGGAATAACTATCCTAAGGGGCGAGGAGTATTCATCAACATGAGACTTCATTTCTGTAGGCCTGCTTGCAGGTTCTAAGGGCTTGCCGTCTTTTTTATATTTTTCTTTTAAGGATTTGTCCAGATTCTCAGAGTCTGTTGTTTTTACTGTTCCCGATAGAGCCTCTTCCAGGTCATATTGACAAACTTTTGCTATTGCTTCGCCATCCTCCCTTGCTTTTTCAAAAGTTCCTAGCTCAAAAAGTTTTATTTCCTCTGAATCTGTTATTAATGTTATTGGATAAACTACATAGGATGAGTTTTTGGTTTGGCGTTTTTCTTTGGAGACTCTCACTTTTCCCTCAGATGAAAGCATATAGGTAGTAGATTTGAAAGGAACCAGCAGGCCGTACCAAATAGTTACCATGTTTCTGGTTTTATCTATTGTGATACCTTTTCGGCCAAAGACTATTATAGAACCAACAAGTGCAAATATGGAACCAAAGAGTATGAGGAAAATCTGCTCTTCATTAGCCTGTGGTACTAAAAAAATTAGAATTCCCAAACCTATTAGTAGGAAGGGAAGTCCAAAAAGAGAGGTAAGCCCTCCTCCAAGTTTTTTATTCCAAATGCCAAAATCATTTTTGTAGGAATATTCCATATTAGTTCTCTAGGTTACTCTTTAATAGGTAAGTTTAAAAACTCTGATAACTCTTTTGCTACGGTGCGGGATTTCTCATGCACTGCGCTTTCTTCTATGAATATTGGAGTAGCGTCGCTGCTTTCGCTTTCTATGGTAATACTCAGGGCTATGGTTTCAGTGCTTTGAAACTTCCTGTTCTTTACGGTTAGTTTTATGTGGTCGTAATCATCTAAGTCGTATGTCGTAGTTCTAAGAGGCATTAGTACACTAATCCACTCCCGAGCTTGCCTGGTTTTTCTGTTTAGGGTGAAGCCGTGTCTTACAAAAAACAGTGATAAGCCGATAAAAAGACAAATCAGTGATACCACAAGAGCCATGTTAGGGGAGTTTGAAATTCTTTCGTTGTGGATAAGGCCTAAATAATTAAGCGTCGTTATAGCCGTAAATGCAAGGAAGGGAAGCCCCATCATTGCCAGGCATCCTCCGCCGGATTTTCTTTCCCACAGGTCGGGGTTTGTTTTAGATATCATGTTGTAAAAAATTCCTATCCTTGAATTATTTTTATGCGAAAATTTCTTTCTCTTGGCCCGTCAAATTCGCAGAAGTAGATACCCTGCCACCTGCCCAGCAGGAGTTCGCCTTTTTCTATTATTATATTCTCTGACGCGCCGAAGAGGCTGGATTTTATGTGGCTGTCAGAGTTGCCTTCATAGTGCTTGAAGTCTTTGTCTTTTTCGTCAATGAATTTTGCTACCTTCATAACCATGTCACTTTGCACATCAGGGTCTGCGTTTTCGTTAATAGTTATCCCAGCAGTGGTGTGAGGGGACTGGACTACGACTATTCCGGAAGTTACTCCGCTTTCGGTAACAACTCTTAGGACTTCGGAGGTGATGTCTTTAAACTGACACCTTTTATTTGTTTTTATTGATATATTTTTTAGCATATTGAAGTTGCTCATCTGTAGTAGTTATTTTATTGTCCAGTTTTGCTATTAGTAGTACTTCCAGTATCGTGCCCATTTTAGGCCCTGGTTTGACTCCTAATTTTTTTAAATCCTTGCCGGTTATGTCTGTTTTAATGTGCCTTAAATCTGTTATGTAGTTTGATATTAGTTTTTTTGTTTTATCTGTTTTTGCCTTTGCCATTATATACAATATGAGTTCTGTTTCAAGCCCTTTAAGTGTGAAGTATAGGGTGCTGGTTTTTTTATACTTGCCCCTCCTGATTTTCTCTAACACCAGGAGAGCCGACTTTCTTTCTTTAATTAACTTACCTGTCAGCGACGAGGAGAAAGAAAGTCTTTTTGCAAAATTAGCCAAGTCCTTATTACTCAGGTTTTCAGTCAGGGCAAGAAGCAGTATTAGGTCACTCTTTACAGGTATATTTGTATAAAGGAGCTCGTACCACTTGCAAATATCTACTGCAGAGGCGAAAATTCTTTCCCTGTCTTTGTCCCATTTTAATTTTTCCTCTATTAAGCTAAGTAGGTTATATTCACCGGCTCTTTTTAGGCATTGCAGCGGTTTTGTCTCGCTTAGAATGTTTTTAAGTTCTTCGCCGATTCTGGCGCCGGATATCTTACCATGGAGGTCCGGCCTCACGGTGGAGCGCATTAGTTTTAGCGTGTGTTTGCTGATTTTAAAGCCAAACCTTACAGAAAAGCGTACTGCCCTGAGAGCTCTTGTTGGGTCTTCTAAAAAGCTCAGGTTATGCAGAATGTTTATGTTTTTTTCTTTCAGGTCTTTCAGGGCGCCAAAGTGGTCTATTAACATGGCGAAGTTTTTACTGTTTAATGTTATCGCAAGGGTGTTAATTGTGAAGTCCCTGCGGAAGAGGTCCAGTTTGAGTGATGACGGCTCTATTGTCGGCAGGGCTCCCGGTTTTTTATAATATTCAAGCCGTGCTGTGGCAATGTCAATTTTCAGGTCCTTTTGTTTTCTCTCTTCAGGTGTATCTTTAGATGGGGCAGGTATTGTCACTACTGCTGAACGAAACCTGTCATGTGTTTTTATTTTAAATTTGTAATCCTTAGCCAGTTTTTTGGCAAACTTAATTCCATCGCCTTCAATAACTATATCTATGTCCCACATTTCATTTTTAGACTGGCTATCTCTTCCAATCATTATGTCGCGGGCAAAACCTCCCACTGCGTAAGCTTTGTACCCCAAGTCGTCAGCTACTTTTCCGCAGCTTTGCAGGATTTTTATTATCTTAAGAGGTAGCTGGCCTTTCATGGTACTTAAAATGTTTTTATGTTTTGTTCTGCTTCTTCTCTCCCCGGACTCGCCCTTTGGCGTCGTTTGTTCTATGAGTTCTTCCTGTAGGAGTTTAAGAAGGTCGTTGCGCGTAATAACACCGGCGAGATTACCATTGTCAACGACAGGTATAATTCTTTGACCTCTCGCCATAACAATATCTCTTATGTTGTTAATGGAAGTTTTTGATGAGACAGACTGGAACTCCGAAGTCATAAATTTTTCTACTTTATCGCCTCCCACCCCGTGAAACGCCGCCTTGTCTGCAACTTGTCTTGATATTATTCCCACTATTTTACCACCCTTTACCACAGGCAGGGCGTTTATATTAAAGTTGTGCATTTCTTTTAGTGATTCTTCGACAGTCCTGCCGGCATTTGTAATAATGGCAGGGCTTGTCATGATGTCTCTTGCCAGCTTGGGTGTTACTATAATTTCTTTTATGGCTTCGATAAGTTTTTCTTTTGCTTCTATTAATGTAGAGTTAGTTAATGTTGCACTTGAGGCGTTAGAATGACCTCCTCCTCCTAAGAGTCTTGCCACCTCCCCGACATCAACTTCTTTTATGGAGCTGCGGGCAACCAGATGTATTCTGTCTTCTATGTGGGCAAGAACGAAGAGGCACTTCGTGCCTTCAATGTCGATTAACCTTTGTGTTATAAATGAAACTTCTCCGGAGAAACTTTCAATGTCAAGTTCTGCAATTGTTATCTCCACTCCTTCGATGTTGTACACTGTCTCAGATTTTAAAAGTTCCCCCAGACTTGTTGCCTCATCTCTTGAGTGTTCCCTCTCTATTAGTGATGATACCTTGGTTAAGTCCGCTCCGCTACGCAGGAGAAATGAGGCGGCTTCAAAATCTTCTACGCATGTAGCAGGGAAGGTCAGGTTGCCTGTGTCTTCATAAATGCCTGTCATTATTATTGTCGCCTCAGGGGGGCTTATCTCAAACATTTCTTTTTTTATTATTTCAGTTAAGATGGTGGCAGTAGAGCCATAGTTTTTAATAACCTCATGGTGGCCTCTTATGTCTCCCTCCCTTATAGGGTGGTGGTCGTATATATGGACCTCAACATTATTATTGTCGATTATCCGGGCTAATTTTCCAATTCTGGCTTTGTTTTTAACATCAACAAGTACTACTCTTATTACTTTTGATAAGTCTATTTCATCAATTGTGCGTATTGGGTAGGGCAGTTTAAGGGTTTTTAGGGCTATTTTTAAGGTCTTCTCTACTGCCCCCGTGAGTACCAGCTCTGCGTTGGGGTAGAGTTTTTTTGCAGCCACCATTGAGGCAAAGGTGTCGAAATCTGCATTTGTGTGGGTTGCGATAATGACCATAAATAGAATATTAACACAGATTGAGGTAACCTTTAAGGGAGTTTTTTATGTCCAGAGGTCAGTTCTTTATTAGTCTAAATAGCTGTAAAAACAGGGGGATTTCTGCCAAATATGTAAGAATTGTCTTGACAGAATACCGTGTTAAAAGGATATAATAATCAAATTCCATATTAGTATTAATAGAGAGCATTATTTATATGTTTGGTAGACATGAGGGAGGTTTTTAATGACAAAAAAATGGTTTGTAATAATTTTATTTGCTTTTTTTACTGTCGGAACTTTTGCTTTTGATTATGCAAGGGCAGAATACGCAGATATAGTATTAAACAGCAAAAAAGAAGGTTTTGAGAAGGCCGGTGTAAAACCGGTCCTCTTTCCGCATTGGTTCCATAGAATTCGTTTTAAATGTAAAGTATGTCACGAAGAAATTTTCATACTTAAAAAAGGTGCAAACGATATCAATATGAAAAAAATCATGGAAGGTGAGTATTGCGGTAAATGCCATAATGGTATTATCGCATGGGAGCCGCTATACTGTGACAAGTGCCATTCTTATGAAGGTAAATAAAAAATAAGGGAGAAAAGATGAAATTAATTAATAATTATAAAATTCAATTCGCAGCAGCCCTTATTTTTGCTTTTATTACTTTTGTTGTAGTATTAGCGCCATGGAGCGAAAGCGATGCCGCAGATAAGATTGATCAAATTGTAGACCCTTCAAACCCAAAGAGTATTCTTTATACCGACTCTGATGGCAAGCTTGCAGGCACGGGAGGTACTCCTGAGAACCCGGCAAGTAAAGCCCTCAAGGCTTCCAAGGCTTGGCATCCGGCAGCCCTTAAGGGTAAGGAGCTTCCAAGAGATAAGTTCGGTCTTGTTGATTGGGCTCAGATGGTAAGGCAAGGTCTTATAAATCCAAGAGGTTCTCTTGACCCTGAAGAAGAAGACAGCGACCCCTTTGACATGAACATTCGTATTGAGAGTAAAAGTGACTTTGTAAACGATGTTAAGTATCCTCATTACATGCATACATACTGGTTAAGTTGTGAAATTTGCCACGATACAGTAGGTGGTGCAATTTTTCAGATGGCAGCAGGAACAAACGGTATAACAATGGTAGGTATTTCCCAGGGTAAGTGGTGTGGCAGATGTCACGGAAAAGTTGCCTTCCCTCTGGCCGATTGCAACAGGTGTCATAGCGTTGAAAAAGGCGCGGAGATGCCGATGATGGACGGGCCTCCAATGGAGTAGATTTTTTTTATTATATAGAATTAAAAAAAGCCCCAAGCAATTTGCTTGGGGCTTTTTGTGTCTGCGACCAGCGTGACGCTGGACCCAATTGAATAATCAGCTATTACCAAGTCTTGAAGAAACTAACTAGGTTTGTAATGTTCCTGAAATTGCCCCACCGCAGGTGGTCACCCCTGGTTAATTATGTCATCTACAACGGAGATAATGTGGTCTACTGTAAAACCATATTTTTCCATAAGTGTAGGGCCGGGGGCTGAGGCGCCGAAACCTTCGATACATATAACGCTGTCTGCATATTTGTGCCATCCTAAAGGCGACCCTGCCTCTATGGCAAGTATATGTTTGGCTTTTGTCGGCAGTATGGATTCCTTGTAATCTTCGCTTTGATTTTCAAATATCTCGAAGCTAGGCATGCTGACAACCTTAATCTTAACTCCCTTTAGGGCTAATTTGTCTGCCGCTTCTATTGCAATAGATACTTCACTGCCTGTTGCAATAAGGATCATATCAGGGTGGTCAGATGGTGAGTCTCTTACAATGTATGCTCCTCTGCCAGGGCCATTAGTCATATCTTTTGACTCCTCTATTTGAGGCAGTCCCTGGCGGCTTAGTATAAGAGCTGTCGGGCCGGTGGTGTTTTTTAGTGCCATATCCCATGCTGATACAGTCTCTCTTGCATCCCCCGGTCTTATTACCGTCAGGTTTGGTATTGCTCGAAGGCTTGCAATCTGCTCTACTGGCTGATGAGTCGGGCCGTCTTCACCAAGTCCGATTGAATCGTGGGTGAATACATATATGACCTGCAGTCCCATAAGAGCCGACAGTCTAATTGATGGTCTCATGTAGTCGGCAAAGACCAGAAAGGTTGCACCGTAAGGTATAAACCTGCCGGAGAGTGCCATACCGTTTAAGATAGCTCCCATTGCATGTTCACGAACACCAAAGTGCATGTTCCTGCCATTTTCATTTTTTTGAAAATCTCCAAACCCCTTAAGCTCTGTGTTGTTCGATGGGGCTAGGTCGGCAGAGCCTCCCATAAGTCCCGGCAAGACCGGTGCCAGAGCGTTTAGAACCTTGCCTGACACTGACCTGCTGGCAACTTTTTCATCATTATCCTGTGGGAATTTAGGCAGACTGCCTTTGTAACCGCTTGGTTTTTTGCTAAGAGCTTCAAACTCACTGGCTAAATCTTTGTTTTTATTTTTAAATTCTGAATATTTTTTATTCCATTTTTTATCAATGTCAGCTCCTTTGGGAACTGCTTTCCTGAAATGAGCCAGGGCCTTCTCAGGGATATAAAAAGATTTATCTGTTGGCCATCCTAATTTTTCTTTTGCTCCCTTCAGGTCATCGGCGCCAAGAGGGGAGCCGTGGGCGGAGGCAGAGTCCTGTTTTGAGGGGCTGCCATAACCAATATGTGTCCTGACCATTATGAGCGTTGGTTTATCTTTTTCTTTTTGTCCTTTTTTAATTGCCTCTGAGACATCTGCAACACTGTTACCGTCTTTAACTTTTTCTACATGCCAGTTAAGGGCTTTGAATCTTTTTGCTACATCTTCAGTGAAAGCAACTTCTGTTGAACCTTCAATGGATATTTTATTGTCTGAATAAAGAAAAATCAGTTTACCTAATCCAAGATGGCCTGCAAGGGAGGCTGCCTCATTTGAAATACCTTCCATTAAGTCCCCGTCTCCTGCAATCCCGTAAGTGTAGTGGTCAATTGATTTTTTGTATTTCTTTGATAAATATTTCTCTGACACTGCCATTCCCACTGCTGTTGCAAATCCCTGACCAAGAGGGCCGGTTGTGGTTTCTATTCCAAGGTCAATGTCATACTCGGGGTGGCCTGCGGTCTTGCTGCCCCATTGGCGAAAATCCTTTAAGTCTTTTAGGCTTAAGTTATAACCGGTTAGGTGGAGCAGGGAGTATAGGAGCATGGAACCATGTCCCGCAGAGAGTACAAATCTGTCGCGGTTATCCCAAGTTGGGTTGTTTGGGTTATGTTTTAAAAATTTTGTCCAAAGAGTATATGCCATAGCAGCGTCACCCATAGGCATCCCGGGGTGGCCGGAGTTTGCTTTTTCTACCCCGTCGGCTGAGAGAAAGCGGATAGTGTTAATACATAGCTCGTCTAGTGTACTATTTGTTTTGGTTTTCATGCTAATTGCAATGTCCTTTTCACGGAAAGTTTTTTTTATTCTTTTTCTGTATTTTTATTTTCAAGTTTATTTTTAACGAGAGTTTTCTTTATCTCCGGTACTACCATACCGCCGGTCATTATAACTTTAAAGGCATCTTCCACTGTCATGTCCAGGGGAGTTAAGTCACCTTCCGGTACTATCAGATAAAAACCTGATGTTGGGTTAGGAGTGGTAGGTATGAAAACATTTACAGTAGTATCGTCTGTCCTGGCCTGAAGTTCTCCTTTGGCCTTGCCTGTTACAAAGCCCAGGCCATAAATACCTTTTCGCGGATACTCAAGCATTACGACTGTGTTAAAACCTTCATCGCTGTCTTGAACGAAGAAAGTGTCTATAACTTGTTTTG
>CBDUXU010000062.1:0-10964 GCA_965371285.1 uncultured bacterium
TCCGGTGGTACTCTTTGGGTTAGCCTTGCCGCCTACATTCTCGGGCAGGTTTAAAGACTCTAAAAGAGGGATTAGGTACACGCTGCCCCTCTCCAGTATTGCACCCTCCCTTAAATCCACTTCATACATTTTAAGGTCCGACTCATAAACATCGGGACTGTTTAATTTCTCTTCTACCGTTTTATCTTCCGGAAGGAAACTTGATATAAGCCTGTATGCCTTGCCTCCTAATCTTAAATCCATACTGGCCGGCTGAATCTGACCTTCTTTAATGGGTGTAGACGCTGTGATAACACCATTTTTTACTGCGTCATTTAATTTTTGAAAACTAAACACTCCTGTACTCATATCTATTACAGTCCCTTTAACATTATTTTTTAATTAATTAAATAAATCAAAAAAATGGCAGGTCCCAAGTTTAAATGTAAACACTATGTACCTGCCAAATAAAAAACTAATTTAAGAAAAAACTATTGCAATTCTTCTCCCTTAACAACAACCGAGAGTTGACTGCTAATGTCCCTAACAGCATGAGAAACATTCTCCAGTTTTTTTGCTCCTCCAAGGTTTCTCTCTGCCTGCTCTTTAATGTTATCAAACATTTCAGAAATAATAACACTCTTCTCGGTGAGAACACCTGTACCGCTTTCAATGCTGGCAAGAGAGTCCTTGAGTTCAACCATCATCTCGTTAACTTTTCTGGCACCATCGGATGCGTCTTTAGTTTGTTCGTTAACAGTCTCGATAAGAATTTCAGAATCCTCCAGAAGGCCTCTAAGCTCTGCTGAAAGTTCCGTTTGCACCTTAATAGAACTTGTAGTTTTATCGGCGATTTTCTTTAGGTTTTCCGCCTCAGTTTCCAGCCTGTCAATCTGGTATGTTTGGTTATCAATCTGCACTGCAATAGCTTTACTTTCACTATCGGCGAGTTTAATGGATTTAGCAACATCCTCAATAAGTTCGCTTGTTGCCTCGGCATCAATAGTAACTTTTTCAATGCCTTCAATGGTAGGTATGAGCATCTCATTTGAATTATTAAGAAGCCCTTCAACCTCTTCAGCAAGTTCTTGAACCCTGCTACTCATGGTCTCAAAACCGTAACTCTTTCCCGTATCATCGCGAATATCTTCAACCTTGAGAGACATGTTAAGAGCAAGGATTTTAATACTCTCTGTAATTTTTGCAAGAGAATCGGTAATGTCTTTAACACCCTCGGAAGCCGTTCTAACTTCCTGAAGATGTTTTGTAATAGTCACAACCCTCTCCTGGCCTGCAGCCATCTTCTCTGTAGCGTCATCTGCCGCTTTAGTAGAAGCGTAAGCTTTATTCTTAATCTCCCTGTTTGCCGTAACCATATTTTTAAGAGATTCAACCATGCCGTCAATAGTAGTAGCCTGAGTTTGGATGTTACCTTCAACTATGCCAAGCTCTGCAACAGACTTCTCAACTGCGCTTATAGCTTCCTTGGATTGCTGCGAAATACTGAGCATACCCATAGCGATTTCAGCAGCAGTCCTTTCAACAAACTTATGGAGGAAGTCTGCAAAACCTTTAGAAATTTCGCCCTGCTTTTCAACACTAACGGCAATATTACCCTGAATAGTGTTTATAATCATATCCTCCAAATCCACAATAGCTTCACTAACAACATCGGTTTGTTTTTTAGCACCTTCACTAATCTCTCCAAAAACAGTTTCAATATCAATAGTGTTTTGAACAAGTGAGTCTGTCATGTCACTAACAGGCCTACCGATAACACCGGCTAACATCATAGCCGAAAGCACCATGCTTATAACAGCACCAACGGTAAGGACAATAACAACCGTAATACTCCAAAAATGGGCATCCTGTGAGTTTTGGAACCCTGTTTCAATTTCAGCACTAAATGTTTCTTTTAAATCTTCCAGTGCATCTGTAAAATCAGAGATGGCAATAATAATATCAGAAGCAATAATTTCGTCTGCAAGGAAGGCGTCAAAGAAAGCAACACCAACCTCTCCGATGTATTCGATATCTTGGTTACTGCCCAGTGCTCCGGCAAGACTCTGAAGCTTGCCTGTCAGGGCTTCATTAAGCCTGGCGATTTCTTCCAATTGTGACTCTCTTTGGGCTTCAGTAACGGCTTTAATGAGCCTGTCCGCCTCAAACCTGACAACCAAAAGGTCAGACTGCATCTCTTGGGCTAGTATGAGGTTCGGGGCATTAACTGATTGCACCAGCTTAACCTCTGTCCAAAGAGTGTTTATTGAAAACAGTGTAATGACACCAAACAAAAAGGCACCTACTGTTAAGGCGTAGTAGTAATTGACCATCTTACCGAGGTTCAGCTTTAGTGCATCGGCCACTATTGCTGTAAACTGTTTTTTCATTATATTCTCCTGAATTGTTTTGTTTTAGGCATTGGAAACTCCCCTGCCTTTATTATCTAAACTGTCTAATTTTTCCCTGCTCATGTGGAGGAAATTTGCAAGGTCCAGAATTGTTATAACTTCTTCTTTTCCGCCTTCACCTTCTTTTACAAAACCTTTTATATAACTTATATCCTTGTCATGTGAGTACTTAATGCTGGACTCATCTATCGACCTTATACCTTCAACACCATCAACAACCAAACCAACGGGTCTTTCCATACCCTTGTCTGTTACAATCAAAATCATCTTACCGCTCTCAGCAGCATCATTATCCAGAAGAATATTAGTATTAAGGACAGAGAGCATACTACCACCGTGGTCTATGAGACCTTCCAAGCCGCCGCCCCTGTTATATATCATAGGTTTTAGCTTATCTCTGGTTTCCAGTATCTCCTTAACACGAGTGGAAGGAAGACCATAGAGTTTGTTTTGTAATTTAAAAACAAAAAACTTTAGTTTTTTCATATAATTACTCTATTAAGACCCCAATTTAATTATTAAAGTCTAATTATTAAAGTTAAACCGCGACCCACTTAATTCTTTCATTTTCTTACTGCCCCTATAAAAAAAACCGGGTAAGTTTATCAAGCCAAACCGCAGTTCACCGGCGCACACACATACCATCACTCACCCCAACACATCCCCCTACTCGCCTACGACAGCTTTAATCTTACTTATTAAATCGGGCGGTGCTATAGGTTTTGTCTGATAGAACTTAATATTATTTAAAGCTTCAACCCTGCTCGACATATCATCATCCAAAGTGCTTCTATCCATTGAAGAAAGAAATGCTACAGGAAAATTGAGCCCCTGAGCCTGAAGCTCCTGGGCAACACCTATTCCATCTCTTGAGTCATCATCTAAAACAATATCAAGAAGCACAAAGTCAAAACCACCTTCCTTTGCCTTTGCTATTGCCTCATCTGATGTTCCGGTGACTGTAATATCAAAATCTTTTTTTAGTGCAAAGGTAATTATATTTCTCATTGATTGCTGGTCATCTAAAACAAGAACCTTTTTCTTATCGCTCATTAGAATGCTACCTCCCTTAAATAGTTTAAGCCGACATCAAACTCGGCACATTTAAAATTAACACTATATCATCATCTACAACTGAAGCACTGGAAAAATACGGGGTTTCTGAAAACCCGTCAAGCGGCTTAACGGTAAGAGACTGCCTCCCCAACGCTTCATCTGCCACTATGGCAACCTTGTCATCAACGCCGGATTTAAGGAGCACTACACACCTTTTATCATTTTTTCTCTCGCCGCCAAAAATATCAGTGAAATTAACCAGAGGAATAACCTCTCCCTCTTCCTGCATATACAAACTCATCTTACCGTTATCTACAATAGCACCTGAGTGTATTTCGTTCTCCGTCATTGTTGCAACCCTCTCAATAGATGCAGCAGGAACGGCAATCTTGTTCCCCCCTTGGCCCAATACCATAGCTTTAATGATTGCAAGGGTCAGGGGAAGCTGAAGTCGAAAGCTTGTACCGACACCTTTTCTGGTTTTCATAGTAACAGAGCCCTGCATTGAAGATATTGTATCTTTAACAACATCCATTCCAACACCCCTGCCCGAGACTTTATCGGCATCTTCTTTAGTGCTGAATCCAGGGGCAAAAATCAGCTCAAGTATATCCTTCTCCTTCATATCCTCAAGCTGGGCAGCACTGACCAGTCCCAGCCTCACGCCTTTATCCCTGACCTTTTCTACATCAATTCCTCCGCCATTATCGGTTATTTCAATAATAATACTGCCTCCCTCCTGGAAGGCATTTATACCTATAATAGCTTGGCCCTTGTCGGCAGCTGCCCTCTCTTCATTAGACTCTATTCCATGGCTGGCTGCGTTACGAACAAGGTGAAGGAGTGGTTCATTTAACTTGTCTGCAAGAACCTTATCTAACCTGACTTCTTCACCTGTTATTTCTATGGCAATATCTTTACCTAGGTCCTCTGACAGGTCTCTCGTAATCTTCCTGAAACGGCTGAAAATCTCACCAACAGGAACCATGCGAAGCTGGAGAGTGGATTGCTGCAGCGCTTCAAAATCTCTTTGATTAACTCCCTTAAGTTTGGAAACAGTGTTTATTAAGTCTTCAAGGTCATCGGAGCTTACTTTCATAGACCTGGCTCCAGGAGTCTGCCCTCCGACCCTGCCGCCCCGGCCCCTGGTTTGCATTCTCCTAGGCTCCCCAGCTCCGAGGTCTAAACCCTGAGAAAGAGGTGCTGCCTCGGCCGCTTCTTTTTCCCTTTCGCCGAAGAGGTCAAGAAGGGCTGCTTTTAAAGACTCGCCTCTTAGGCGTATTTCTTTAATAGCTTCAGGATCATTGTGTCTGGCAAAAAGTGATGTAATTGTATTAATTGTATCTACAACATCCTCATTTTCATTAAAAGCCCATTTGTTCAAATCACTAAGTCTTTCAATGGCAGTGGAAAGTGCATCTACATCAAAAGGTTCTTCTGAAATTAATTTAGTAAACTCTTCTAAATCCCTGTCAGCAGTTATTCTTACAATTTCGTCGCGAGAAGCGGATATTAATTTTTCTGCCTCATCGGTAAGCTCCCCCGCCTTGTGACGAGTATCGCTTTCAACTTCTTTAACCGACTCTTCTGCCTTGACTACTACTTCTTCTTCTGACTCCTCGCCACCGCCATCATCAGTCAGGCTTGCAAGCTGAGCCTTAATGGCAGGCACCAACATATTAAAACCTTTTTTAAGGTTGGCAACATTTGCTTCTGTCATTTCACTGTTATCAATTAACACCCTCATCTCTTCGAGGGGAACACTTATAGAGTGGGCATCATCACCAAAAGCCCAACCAACAATATCATCAAGTCTTGTTACGCTTCTTTCTAACTTTTCCATATCAACAGGCATTGTCTTAAGTGAATCGTAAAGGTCGTTGATTGATTTAATTATCGTGACCCTTATAACTTCTTCTTCACTCATCTCTGTTGCTTTAGTTGGTATCTCAGGCTCCTCAGTAACTTCGACCTCCGCCTCAGAAGTTTGGACAGGTGCAGGCGAGTCTACAGGAGGGACAATTGGTTTTTCACTCACAGGCATAGGCGGCTCTACCGCAGGAGGCGATTCTTCTACAAAAGTTACCTCCGGCGACGGCTCCGGACTTACCTCTTCTACTGCAACTTCTTCAGGTTCATCGCCTGCAAAAATCATTTCCTCGGGATTACTTATACCAAGATGGCTGTCATCATGGGGACTATCAACACTTTCAATACTATCTGATGTATCTACCTGAAGCCCGCCTGCATCTAAACCCCTGCCTCCCGTTGAAGCGCTCCTGTTTTTAAGAGCCCCGGCG
Source organism: uncultured bacterium (assembly GCA_965371285.1). Classification (GTDB taxonomy): domain Bacteria; phylum Desulfobacterota; class GWC2-55-46; order GWC2-55-46; family DRQE01; genus CBDUXU01. The sequence continues at coordinate 5,747 of CBDUXU010000062.1, forward strand.
ATACGCGACATGTTATCTTCAATAGACTCGTCAATTTCCGCAACAGCGGTACTTTCAGAATTAAAAATTATATCATCAAGATAATCTCTGGACCTTACCAGTATGTTTAAAATATCCTCGCTGAAGGAGTACTTGCCTGACCTAAGGTCTCCTAGAAAACTTTCATAGAGGTGGGCAAAATCATTTACCTCAGGTATGCCGACATAACCAGCGCTGCCCTTGAGGGAATGGATAGTCCTAAAAAGCGCATTAATACCTTCAGGGTCTGAAGGATTATCTTTTATATTATCAATAATGCCTTCAGCCTTATTTAGAAGCTCTCTTGCTTCTTCCTTGAAATCATCAAGGCTATATCCAAAAAATGAATCCATAACTTTACTTTCTTTTTTTAAACTTTCTTGCCTATCTCGCTTATAATACTTTTTGCCATCACACCCAGGGGCACAATCCTCGCAACCCCTGTGGTAGACACATTCTCAGGCTTTATAGGGTTTAGAGACGAATAAGAATCCTGGGCAAAAACCTTGTCCCCGTTTTTAACCATCTCCAGGAAACCAATCTTTCCGTCTGCCCCGTCTCCTGCCAGGACCAAACCAACTCTCTTGTCAAAACCCTTACAGTTAATAGAATTAATAATCATACTGTCTATTGGTTTTTCAATAAGAGTACCGTCAGTGCCTGTTGACTTAAATGCGGCATAAAGATTACCATCTATATTTGTCATGCCAAATTCAATCTTGTGAGAACCGGGACAAATATAAACAGCCCCTTTCCTAAGAAGCATATTCCTATCTGCCGTTAAAACTTTTATCTTACTATGTTTATCCAAAAATTCCGCGAAACTTGCCGCGTGGTCCATAAGGTTTAGGTCATCTATAATAACAAATACAGAACCGTCTAAATCTGCAGGAAGGCTTGGCACAAACTGCATGAGTGAGGTAAGCCCCCCAACCATTGATGCCCCTACGCAAACAATTTTCCTTGAGCAGTCGAGCTGGCTCTCCGATTTTTTCTTTCCGGCATCAAGGGCTTTTAACCTTCTTGATTTTTGCAAATCAACCTGGCTTGCCATCATAACTATTTTTGCTATTCTTTGCTGTTGGTCTTCTAAGGATTCACTGGAGAACTGGTTGGGTTTCATTATATAACTGGTAGCTCCTCCCATTAGAGCTTCTAAGGTTTCGGGAGCCATCTTTTTTGCGACAGCACTAATGACAACTACGGGACATCTGTAAACTTCTTTTATCTTTACGCCAAACTGGCTCTCTAAAAGTATGTCGTAACCGCCGCTCAGCATCCAGTATAAAGTTTTTATGCCGTCCAGGTTAGGCATCTCAAGATCAAGTGTCATTACATCTGGTTTTAAATCAGAGAGCATCTTAAGAGCCTCTACCCCGTCTTCGGCGACACCTGCTACTTCAAAGTTATCTTCCTTGCCAATCATTTCACCAAGGACCCTGCGCCACATCTCCTGGTCATCAACGATTAACACCCTGACTTTTCTCAGCCCGATAATATTAGAGGTGGATAGTTTTTTATAAATCTCGTAACTTTTATAAACACCAAGGCCGCTGCTATTAAAAACTTTTTCCAGATTTTTTTTATTATCTACAAGGCCGAGGAAAACTTTTTCTTCGTCCAGAAGGCTCTGAACATCTACGTTTTGGTTTATATAAGGTATGAAGCCGTATTTTTTCTTTACTACAGCTTGTTCTTGCCGAAGATGGTCGAGCCGTCTCATTGCCTCCATCATCAAAGAATCATAAGTTAAATTAAGAACTCCGTTTGACTTAACTGCGTCTGTGTTTACAAAACGAAACTTCCCCTCTTCCATTGCAAGAAGGTGATAGATGGCATCTTCATTAGCAAGGTACTGGCCGGCCCTGCCCGAGACAATGCAGCCGCTTTTAAAATGAACCTCCCCTTCTTCCACGCCGCTTTTTACAGTCAGCACACCGGTGGTTTTAGCCAGACCCCACATCTGAATCATATCAACAAGACTTTGCTCGTTGGGACCAAAAAATCCCTCAGCTGACATAAAAAACTCCCTTAAGTTAAGTTAGTGCCGAACCTGGTGCCACAATTGATAATTATAGATTAAGAAATATAGAAAAGCAATAAAAAACAACTAGTTAGGGGCTTTGCTCGGGGTTAATAAAAACGCCATCCACAGTTGCCCCTAACCGGTAGGTTTATTAAACGAAATCAAGCCATTTTTCATATTTCTTCTCTCCCCCTTTTATGGCAGAGAAAAACTTCTCCTGCAAAGCCGTGGTAACCTCCCCTGGCTTACCTGTACCAATCTGCCTGTCGTCTACCTCGCGAATTGGCGTAAGCTCTGCTGCAGTGCCGGTAAAAAATGCCTCATCAGCTATGTAAAGCTCATCCCTGGTAAATCTCTCTTCTACTACTTTATAGCCCAAATCCCCTGCTATCTCTATAATAGAATTCCTCGTTATTCCGTCCAAAACAGAGGTTAAAGGAGTGGTTTTTATCATTTTATTCCTTACTATAAATATGTTCTCACCGCTTCCTTCAGAGATATATCCATCAGTATCGAGGAGCAGAGCCTCGTCATAACCGCTTTTTATTACCTCTTTTTTAGCCAATACGGAGTTAGTATAAGAACCGCTGGTTTTTGACTTTGTCATAGCCGAGTTTACATGATGGCGGCTAAAAGATGAGATTTTGACTCTAATGCCGTTTTTAATGCCGTCGTCACCGAGGTAACTGCCCCAGCTCCATGCAGCAATAGAGATACGAGTTGGGTTGTCTTTTGGGTAAAGACCCATGGAACCTTCTCCGAGAAAAGCCAGGGGCCTGATGTAACACTCCGTCAAATCGTTTGCCTTAATCGTCTCTTTTATTGCTTCGTTGATTTCCTCTTCTGAGTAAGGCATATCCATCTGCATAATGCGGGCAGAATTAAAAAGTCTCTTAGTATGATCCTTAAGCCTGAAAACCGCACTCTTGCCATCGGTTGTCTCGTAACACCTGATACCTTCAAAAACTCCCATACCATAATGAAGCCCGTGGGTCATTACATGAACTGTGGCGTCTGCCCAATCAATTAATTTGCCGTCCATCCATATTTTCTTTCCAGTACTCACCTAAAAACTCCTTTTCTTGTTTATGTTTGTTACCACCCAAATTATTCCCAAGCTCTCCAAATTCTACTGCTTCAAACAAAGCCTCTTCAAACTCTCCCTTAATACTAATTCCTGCCCTTATAGTTTTATTCAGCCCATTTTCGTCTTTTACAATTTTTCCGTTAATAATAACAAAATCAAAACCAACTGAGAGCTGATTAGGTTTTATAACATCTGCTTTGTCTTTAACCTTAAGAGGGTCAAAGACAAGAAGGTCTGCGTCCATACCGACCTGCACTCTTGCTTTCTTTTTTAAACTTGGCACCTGAGCCTCCAGCCTTAGAGCGGGAAGTATTGTCATCTTCCTAATTGCCTCCATCAAAGTAAGAGTGTCTTTATTAGAGCTATCATCGGCGCCGTCCTCTCTGCCTCCACCCCTGCCGTAAACATATTCCGAAATGGTTCTTGCAAAAGCCCCTGCCCCTCTTGGATGGTTGTTTAAGTGAGGCTGAATAATGCCGTCACTGCCTACCATAGTAAAGGGAAACTTAAAGGCATCTACGACATCCTCCGGCGGTATTGCATAAGCCACCGCCAGCTTACCTAACTTTTGATACTTCTTAAAACTAACTTCAGTTAAAATCTCGGTTGACCCGCCAAGCTGAAGGTCTGAATAAGTTATTTTAAATCTATTCTGCCAACCCTTGCCGTAACGAGCTGAGTTTAAATAAGTCGCCCAGTAAGGGTAAGGATAAGTGCAGGCTGTAACAAAAATTCCAGACTCTATGGTATCTACAATCATGGCAAGAGACTCTTTCATGGAAAAAGTCCCTCCCGTAGAATTAATATGGTCTATATGAATCCCGGCTCCTGTTTCCCTAGCCAAGGACAATACTTCATCAAGAGCTTCAAAGTTTGTTCCCGGCTCTTCCATGTCAGAGTAACGAAGGTGAAAAAAAACCGGTACATTAAAAAAAGCGGCAACTTCCATCATGGCGCGAACTTCATCTCTGGAAGTACCGGGGGCATATTCCATACTCATGCCAATCCCCAGCGCTCCGCCGCGAAGCCCTTCCACTGCAAGCCTCTTTAACTCTTCAACCTGGGCCTTGCTTGCAGTCCCTTTAAAACCAAGCCCCAAATCAAGTCTTGCCCTGTTATAAAAAAATGCCGCCCCAAAGTTAACCGGTACGCCCCGCTTTTCATACCTCCCGTACCACCGGGATGTATCAACAGCCCCTCCGTGCATTGCGAGGTTAGTTGTTACTCCGTCATAAATCTTATACCAAACTCCAAAGTCGTTTGGATTGTAAGACAGCACATCTATAAACCCGGGCGAGACAACTCTGTTTTTAGCATCTATAACAAGTTTACCCTCAATAGGCTGGCTTGTAATAATTTCAATAGTATTGCCGGTGATGCCAATGTTTAACCAGTTCTCGTCTCTTCCCGTTTCTGGGTCCATGACGCGGCCGTTTAAAATAACAATGTCAAAGGTTTTAGATAAAAGAGCCTCGACCTTTTTATCTGTCTCATCGCCATGAGCAAAACTCTCTCCGGCAGGAAGAAAAAATAAAAGAACAAAAATTAAAAAAAATGAAAAACTCTTAAACACCGGTTTCTTCTGCTGCGCCCTCATCACTGGAAATAGCCTTCAGGTCAGGAGATGTCTTTTTTGTCATAACGCAGTTGCCTTCAAAAATAACACCTTCACCAATAATAAGAGTAGGTGTGATAATGTCTCCTACAACTTTACCGGGGCTTTTAAGTTCAACTCTTTTTTCTGCTTCCAAGGTTCCTCTTATCTCGCCGGATACGACTATACTTCCTGCATTTACCTTTGCCTCTATAAGAGCGCCTTCGCCGGCAATAAAAGTTCCCGAACTTATGACCTCACCTTTAAAGTGTCCGTCAACTCTTACAGTGCCGTCAAATTTCATAGTACCTTCCATGGTCATGCCCTTGCCGACATAACCTTTAATGTCTCCGTCACTTCCGATATCATCTTTATTAAACATTAACTCTTCCTCCTTTTTTAAAATTACTAATTATATTTTTATTAATTATTTTTAAACCTTATCTCCTATATATTTATACGACATAAAACATTCGTCTCTTAATATTTTATA
>CBDUXU010000063.1:0-10862 GCA_965371285.1 uncultured bacterium
GTAGTCGAGTGCTGTTCTCCCAAACTTATCTTTATAGTTTATGTCTGCTCCTGCTTCAATTAATGCACGTGCTACTTCGACGCTTTTAGTTTTTAAAAGCGGAGACCTTTTAGAAAACTTGCTGTGGTATGAGTTAAGATCGATACCTTTATCTAAAAAAACTTTTAAGATACCACCGTGTAATTGGCCAGATTCAGCAGATTTAACTAAAAGTTTTTTATTTGCTTCATCATTATCGCCTAAGGTGCCACCATTTTTAATTAGTATATCTATTGTTTTTTTTATATTTTCTTTATTGTAGGCGCTTGGTGGGTTGTACCTGTTAATTGCTACCATTATAGGTGTCCTACCACGGCTATCTCCTTCGTTAATTTTAGCACCTGAATTGATTAAGAGTTCCACTATTTTGTAATTCACGTTGTATGATTGCTTGTGTAACGCTGTTGAACTGTAGTCGTCTTTTAAGTTAATATCAGCTCCTTTTTTAATTAATAGTTTTGCTAATTCATAGTTCTTGGTGAGCATTAACGGCGTCCTGCCAGTTGTGTGTTTTAAATTTAAATCTATACCATGGTCTACTAATAGGTTTAGTATCTTCTCTTTATTAACACTCGTATTGTTTGCTAAAACAGAAGCATGGGCACCTCTTGGGATACTGTTTATATCAACGCCATAATCTAACAAAGTTTTTATAATTTCTATATTTCCAATAAACACAGCTCTGTACAGCACATAATGCTCTCTATTGATCCACTCCCTAGTGGCAGCATTCATTTCTTTCATAAACCTTGTAACTTCTTTTATATCTTGTTTATCAATGGCCTGTATAATAGTGTGGTCATTACTATAAGAAAATTTTGGTATGATAAGGGATGCCAGTATTAGAGTGGATAGGTAAAATTGTTTTTTAAGCTTCATGGGCATTCTCTTTTGATTGCTGTTTAAGGTTTGTATTTGCCTCAATTGTACTCAAAAATGGCTATATTGGTCAATAGGTTAAAGCGCCAAAGAGACTGCTTTAAAAATGCCTCCAAAAGTGATAAATTCATGGTGTGAGTTTTTTGATTTACTGAAGGGGGTTTTCTTATAATGGATAATGAATATATAATAATTTTTACCACTGCCGCAAGTGAGCATGAGGGGACTGAGATTGCCAAGGCTCTTCTTGAGGATGGACTTTGCGCCTGCGTAAACATTACCAAGGAAGTCCGCTCCCTGTACAAATGGAAGGGAAAGCTAAAAGACGACCATGAGGTACACTGTATAATAAAGACCAAAAAGTCCTTGTATAAAGAGGTAGAAGAGAAAATCAAATCCATGCATTCCTACGAAATTCCCGAAATTATTGCCTGTGATATTACAGACGGGTTGCCTGAATATTTAGACTGGGTAGATGAAACTGTGGGGTTCGAAATAAAATAGATTAGTTGTCTAGTTTTTCATCCACGCATATGCCGTTATACCGAAGCCCCCTGAAACTGCCCGTCACGGCTAGTGACAAATTGACAAAATCCCCTTTATTTCATATAATATTCTATTCTATTTCCCTTTAAAAACTAAGTAGTTGTAGGGCTTGCTTTGAATATTCTAAAGCTCAATAGTTAAAAATAATAATTAAGGACATGGATTCCCTGAAAATTGGATCCAACGTCACGTTGGTATGACTGATATTAATAAAATACGAAATTTTTCCATTATTGCCCATATTGACCATGGCAAGAGCACATTATCTGACAGGATACTGGAGTTTACCGGCGCCCTCAGTGATAGGGAAAAAGAAGACCAGTTTATGGATAAGATGGAGCTGGAAAAAGAGCGCGGTGTCACCATCAAAGCCCAGACTGCCCGTCTTAATTACAAGGCCAAAGACGGTGAGGATTATGTAATTAACTTAATCGACACTCCAGGCCATGTGGACTTTAGTTATGAAGTCAGTCGAAGCCTGACTGCCTGCGAGGGAGCGATGTTAGTTGTAGATGCATCGCAGGGAGTAGAGGCTCAGACTCTGGCCCATTGTTACAATGCAATAGATGCAGACTTGGAAATATTCACTGTACTTAATAAGATAGACCTCCCGTCGGCAGACCCCGACAGGGTGAAAGAAGAAATTGAAGAAGTATTAGGCCTCGACGCATCGGATTCTGTCCTTGCAAGTGCAAAAACAGGTCTCGGTATTGAAGACATACTGGAGGCAATTATTGAGCGTGTTCCTCCCCCGGCGGGAGATAAAAACAAGCCGCTAAAGGCTCTTATCTTTGATAGTTGGTTTGACAGTTATCAGGGAGTTGTGGTGCAGGTTAAAGTTGTTGACGGTACGCTTAAGAAAAAAGACAAAATTAAGTTTATGGCAAATGGAAAAGAGTTTGATGTTGTCTCTGTCGGCGTGTTCAAACCATTTCCAACAGAAGTTAAAGAACTTACGGCAGGTGAGGTTGGTTTTTTCACCGGGGCTATAAAAGAAGTTCGCGACACCCATGTCGGCGACACAGTGACTTTAGTAGACAACCCGGCCAGCGAGGCATTAGAAGGTTATAAAGAAGTTCAGCCAATGGTTTTTTGCGGTTTATATCCCATAGACTCCAAGCAGTACGAGAACTTAAAAGATGCTATGGAGAAACTTCGCCTGAACGATGCATCTTTTACCTATGAGCCTGAGACTTCCATGGCCCTGGGTTTTGGTTTTAGGTGCGGTTTCCTGGGGCTATTTCACATGGAGATAATCCGGGAGAGGTTAGAGAGGGAGTATGACCTGGAGCTTATAACCACTGCCCCGACTGTTATTTATAAGGTATTTAAAACCGACGGCACTGTGGTTGATGTGGCAAACCCCGTTAATTTGCCCGATGTGCAACAAATAGACAGGATTGAAGAGCCTTTCATAAGGGCGTCTATTCACATGCCGTCGGAATACCTAGGAAATGTATTGGGGCTCTGCGAAGAAAAGCGGGGAGTACAAAAAGATATTGATTATATTACTACCTCAAGGGTGATGGTGGTTTATGAAATGCCTCTTAACGAAGTGGGGTTGGATTTTTATGACAAACGAAAAACCCATACTAAGGGTTATGCCTCTATGGATTACGAATTTATAGATACTCGCCCGTCAAAACTTGTAAAACTGGATATTTTATTAAACGGAGACCCTGTTGATGCCCTCTCGCTTATTGTTCCTAAAGAGAAGGCCTATTACAGGGGCAAGGATGTAGTGGAGAAGCTCAAAGGAATCATACCTCGCCAGATGTTTGATGTTGCAATTCAGGCTGCAGTGGGGACAAAGATTGTAGCTCGCGAGAGCATAAAAGCTCTTAGGAAAAATGTTACAGCCAAGTGTTATGGAGGAGACATAACCAGAAAAAGAAAACTTATTGAAAAGCAAAAAGAAGGTAAAAAGAGAATGAAACAAGTCGGAAGTGTTGAACTTCCGCAGGAAGCCTTCCTTGCAGTCTTGAAGGTAGATTAGAATGACCAAAAAAAATAAATCAAAAGAAAGCACGGGCGACTTGAAAGAAAAAGATGTAACAACCACGGCAGAAGCTGAAGAAGACAAGGATAGCAAAAAACCCATTGGTCGGGAGATTATTGAAGCCCTTGCAGTTGCTTTTATTCTTGCCCTCATTATAAAAACTTTCTTAATTGAGGCATTTAAAATTCCCTCAGGCTCCATGGAAGATACCCTCTTAATTGGCGACCATCTTATGGTAAATAAGTTTTCTTACGGCTTGCAGGTACCTCAGCCTGTTATGAAAGAGTTTGGCGGAGTAAAGATACCTTTTCTTGAAACGCAGCTCCGCAACACCTGGGGCAAATTAGAGAAGGGCGATGTGGTTGTTTTTCGCTACCCGGGCAACAGAAGAGACGATTACATAAAAAGAGTTGTTGCCACTGAGGGAGAGACCATTGAGGTTAGGGATAAATTAATTTATATAAACGGCAAACTTTGGGAAGAATCTTTTGGCGTCCATAAGGGGCATCTTTCCATGGCGGCTCAAAAGATGTTTGATTACGGTCCTTATAAAGTGCCAAGGGGACATTTTTTCGCTATGGGAGATAACCGCTACCGAAGCTCCGATAGCCGCGTTTGGGGCCCTGCGCCCTTTAGTGATATTAAAGGAAAAGCCTTTATAATCTATTGGTCCTGGGACTCAGGCGAGGGTTGGCCCAGGTTTGGCAGGATAGGAAACAGTATAAAATAGGGTTGTTTTTTGAGGTTTTTAAACCGGCGAGTCGCCGGAGACAATTTAAGGGAGACTAGGGTGTTAATGGCTTCCCAATTAATTTTGTTTTTGGTTGGCTTTAAAGTTATTATATAATAGATTTCTATAACGAGGAATTATTATATGAACGACTACATTGAAAAATTTGATATTTATTTGGAAGTGGAGAGAAACTACTCTAACTATACCAGAATCTCTTATAGAAAAGACCTGGAGATGTTTTTTGATTTTCTTGCCCAAGGCGAAAAGCAGGTTGATGTTGGCCATATTAAAAGACAGGATGTAACAGCTTTTATGGCCAGCCTTTATAATGATTATAAAAAATCTTCCGTAGCCAGGAAGTTATCCAGCATAAAAAGTTTTTTTAAGTTTCTAAATAAAAAGGGCATCATGGAAGGAAACCCTGCGGAGTTTGTTCCAACTCCAAAGGCAGATAAATACCTGCCCACTGTCCTTACTATAGAAGAAACTGAAGCTTTGATGGAAAGCCCCAAAAAAGTCATGAATACAAGTAAGGGCAGGCCTACCGCCCTTCGCGACACTGCCATATTGGAGCTTCTTTATTCGTCAGGCATCAGGGTCAGCGAGCTTACGGGACTTAAAATCAGCGGAGTGGATTTAACTAACCAAACGGCAAAGGTTTTTGGCAAGGGGCGGAAAGAAAGAATTGTCCACATCGGCGACTACGCCAGAGATGCCATTGGTGAATATTTATCTGCCTCTAGGAAAGGCGCCGCCCGAGATGAGCCGCTTTTCATAGGTGCAAGAGAGATTAAAAAGGACGGAGTCCTCCAGCCTATCGGTCAAAGGGCAGTGCAAAGGTTAATTGAGGTTTATAGAAAACTTGGCGGGATTACAAAATCCCCAACTCCTCATACCCTGCGCCATTCTTTTGCAACCCACCTTCTGGATAGGGGAGCAGACCTTCGCGCAATCCAAGAGATGCTCGGCCACAAGAGTTTATCCACTACGCAAAGATACACTAAAGTAAGCGTAGAAAAGTTAATTGATGTTTATGACAAAACCCACCCTTTGGCTAGGAGGGGTGGTAAAAACTAAAAAATGCAAAAACACATTGAAAAAATAAAAAACATGTTTGAGGCACTGCCTTACATAAAGAAATTTTATGGTAAGACGGTAGTTATTAAATATGGCGGAAGCGCAATGCTCGAGGGAGCTCTGAAGGAGAGTTTTGCCCACGACATAGTGCTTATGAAATACATAGGCATCAATCCCGTCATAGTTCATGGCGGGGGGCCTCAGATAGGCGAGCATTTGGAAAAAATTGGCAAAGAAAGTAAGTTCGTACAAGGCATAAGGGTCACAGACTCGGAAACTATGGAAGTGGTGGAAGAGGTGTTGGTAGAGAAGGTAAATAAAGAAATCTCCAATACTTTAAACGCTGCCGGCGCAAAGGTTATGAGTATCGGCGGCAAGGGAGCGGGGCTTATAAAAGCCAAGAGTTTAAAAGTGGAAGGCGAAGACATGGGCCACGCAGGAGAGGTGGATGTTATTAATGAAGACATCATACACGCCATAGAGGATAAGATGACTATTCCCGTTATCGCCCCTGTAGGCCACTGCGAAGAGGGAAAGAGTTATAATATAAATGCCGATACAGTGGCGGGAAGTATTGCAGCGGCTCTGGGGGCGGAGAAACTAATCCTTCTAACCGATGTTGAAGGGGTGCTGGATAAAGATAAAAAGTTAATTACCACACTTACCGCAGAAGAGGCAGAGGGCTTAATTAAAGACGGGTCTGCAGTGGGGGGGATGGTTCCAAAACTCAGGTGCTGCATTAATAGTATTTTCGGCGGCGTAGGGGCGGCTCATATAATTGATGGACGGGTAGAGCATGCAGTGCTGTTGGAGATATTCACCGACAGCGGAATAGGGACTATCATTAAAGCTTCCGGCGAGTCGCCGGTGACAGTTTAAAAAACATAGGTTTTTTTTGATGGAGTTTATACTGCGATAGTCGGTTCAGGAATGACAAGGATTAGTTGACAAGTCAATGCAAAAAGAAATTACCATTAGTGATATATTAAAGACAGTCAGCCTCACCCTAGCCGGGGAAGGGTTTCCTGATGCAGACAGGGAAGCTCTCTATATGGCGGCTCATATATTAGGTTGCAAACTCAGTGAGGTTAGCCTTAACAGAGACAAGCCTGTTGATGAAGGTATGGTAGATAAGCTGGCAAGGTTTATAGACCGCCGCATTAAGAGGGAGCCTCTGCAGTATATTTTAGGTGAGACGGAGTTTATGGGTCTGCCCTTTAAGGTTACGGGGGATGTTTTAATACCAAGGCCTGAGACGGAAATCCTTGTAGAAGAAGTCCTCAAGATTGAAGGGGCAGGCAGGATATTAGACCTCTGCACAGGGAGCGGGTGCATAGCAGTGTCCCTGGCAAAGTTATACAAAGGGGCGGATATTGTTGCAATAGATGTATCTCATAAAGCACTACAGGTAGCACACGAGAATGCAGAGTTAAACGGTATAGATTCTATAGAGTTTTTGGAAGTGGACTTTGTAAAAGTAGTTCACAGTCATAGGAACGAACAAGGGAACGAAGAGGGGGATGCTTTCAGGCATTCTTTTGACATTATAGTTTCCAATCCTCCTTATGTTTCACTTGAGGACTTTGAGACCTTGGATCCTGAGGTTAAGGTTTTTGAACCAAGGATTGCGCTGGTAGCAGATGATGACGGTTATAGTTTTATAAATGAAATCATAATCGGCGCTATTTTATATTTAAAAGCAGGGGGAACTTTAATAATGGAAGTAGGTTACAATCAGGCAGAAACCGTTGCCAGTAACTTGCTTCAAAACGGAAGTTACTATGATGTTGAAATAATAAAAGATTTAGAGGGAATAGACAGGATTGTAAAGGCGAGGGTCATTTAGGGCATTAATAAGGTCACCCAGTATAAGACATTACAAACTAGAACGAAACATTAGAACAAGACCCAGTGTAAGACTAAAGCATAGTTTCAGGTTAAACCAAAACCCCATGGTAAGGCTTTAGAATTAAAAATTTTACTAAACGGAGAATTTAGAATTGAACAACAAAGATATAATAGAAATGTCCGATCAGTTTGTAGTCGAAACCTATAAAAGGTTTCCTGTTGCTTTTGTTAAGGGTAGCGGTGCTCGTCTTTGGGACGCTGATGGGAAAGAGTATCTGGACTTTGTTGCAGGTCTTGCAGTCTGTAACTTAGGTCACTGTCACGAAAAAGTTGTAGAGGCAATTAAGGCGCAATGCGAGACCCTGCTTCATGTGTCTAATCTTTTTTATATTGCAAACCAAGCGGAGCTTGCGTCACTTTTAAGTCAGTATTCTTTTGGCGATAAAACATTCTTTTGTAATTCGGGAAGTGAAGCAAACGAAGCTGCCATAAAATTGGCAAGGAAATATTTCTCCTCTCGCGGAGAACAAAGGTCGCAGATTATTTCTATGGAAAAATCTTTCCATGGCCGTACCACTGCTGCCATGGCAGCCACAGGCCAGGTTAAGGTGCAGGCAGGTTTTGAACCTCTTCTGGAGAAATTCAGCTATGTGCCTTTTAATGATTTAAAAGCAGCCGAGGCTGCTATAACCGATAAGACTGCTGCCTTTATGATAGAGCCGATTCAAGGTGAAGGGGGAGTAAATATTCCATCGGTGGAATATATGCAGGGGCTTAGGAAACTTTGTGACGACAAAGGAATCCTGCTTATAGTTGACGAAGTACAAACAGGCATGGGTAGGACCGGCAAACTTTTCGGTTATGAGCACTTTAATATAACTCCTGACATAATGACTCTTGCTAAGGGGCTTGCAGGAGGTGTTGCCATAGGCGCTATGGTTACGACAAATAATATTGCCCAGTCTTTTGGCCCAGGTTCTCATGGATCAACATTTGGAGGTAACCCTCTTGCAACCTCTGCAGCCAGCGCGGCTCTTCGTGCCATCTTAGACGAGGGGATGGTAGAGAACTCCTCAGTGATAGGTAAATATCTCCTCTCTAAATTAAATGAGCTAAAAGAGGAGTACTCCTTTATAAACGAAGCTCGCGGTGTGGGGCTTATGGCAGCCCTTAGCCTGGATATAAATGGCGCAGAAATAGTTTCAAAATGCCTTGAAAAAGGACTTATTATAAACTGCACAAATGATACAATTCTAAGATTCCTGCCTCCTCTTATAATCACCGAGGGTGATGTAGATGAAATGATAGCTACCTTGAAAACAGTGTTAAATGAGTATAAGTAAGAATACAAATAAGGTGAGTATAAGCAGATTGAAGAAAACCATAGGGCCGTCTGGAAAAATAAACCCCAATATGGTATAAATTTTCCTTTAAAGAATAGAAGTATAAGAAAAAGGTAATAAAATGGATTTTTTAAAAATAACAGATTTAACAAAATCAGATATAGATGGTTTGATTAAGAGGGCTATTGCATTGAAGGGCGGAGCCGAGTCAGATGTTTTGTCAGGCAAGACGGTGGCTCTAATCTTTGAGAAGCCCTCTACCCGCACTCGTGTGTCCTTTGAAGTAGGAATAGGCCAGCTTGGCGGCAGGTCTATATTTTTAAATCAAAACGATTCGCAAATCGGCAGGGGAGAGCCAATCAAAGACACAGCTCGAGTTATGAGCAGGTATGTTGACGGAGTTGTTATCAGGACTTTTGGCCATTCCATAATTACCGAGTTTGCTGAATTTTCAACTGTGCCTGTTATAAACGGCTTAACTGATCTCCATCACCCATGCCAGATAATGGCAGACCTGCTTACTATAGTAGAAAAAAAGGCCCATATAAAAAATAGTTATGAGAATCTAAAGGTTGCCTGGGTTGGCGATGGCAATAACATGGCTCACTCATGGATAGAAGCAGCAGAGATTTTAGGTTTTGAATTAAATATTGCCTGTCCCGACGGTTATTGCCCCGATAAAGATATTTTTGACAAGGCTATTGCCGCTGGAGCTAAAATAAAAAAATGCGTTCCTGTAAAAGAAGCAGTAGCAGATTGTGATGTAATAAACACAGATGTATGGGCAAGCATGGGGCAAGAAGAGGAGCAGGTCAAAAGAGAGAAGGCCTTTGATGGTTATATTGTCGATGAAGAGTTACTTGCTCTTGCAAAAGATGATGCCATAGTTATGCATTGCCTCCCCGCTCACAGGGGCGAAGAGATTTCAGAAGATGTATTAGAAGGCAGCCAGTCTGTAGTTTGGGACCAGGCGGAAAACAGGTTACATATACAAAAGGCAATTTTGGAGAAGGTGCTAAGTTAGGGGCATAAATATTATAAATGGCTTTCTGTATTAAATTAATGTGGAAGTTAAAAGGAAAATTAATATCAAAATGAAAAATAACAAAAACATAAAACGAGTTGTACTTGCCTATTCAGGCGGGTTGGATACTTCTGTAATCATTAAGTGGTTAATAGAAGAATACGGGGCAGAGGTAATTGCCTTTGTCGCAGACATAGGGCAAGGAGGAACAGAAGTTAAACCTCTAAGGAAGAAGGCACTGGCAAGCGGAGCTAAAAAAATTATCATAAAAGACCTGAAGGAAGAGTTTGTCAGGGATTATGTTTTCCCTATGCTTCGCTCAGGTGCTGTTTATGAAGGCCAATACCTGTTAGGCACTTCCATTGCTCGTCCAATAATAGCAAAGGCTCAGATGGAGGCAGCCCGCTCTACAAAAAGCGACGCAGTTAGCCACGGAGCCACAGGTAAGGGTAACGACCAGGTTCGTTTTGAATTGGCTTATTACGCAATAAACCCAAAGATAAAAGTAGTAGCCCCATGGCGTGAGTGGGACTTTAAGGGCCGCGAAGACCTTATGGCTTTTGCAAAGACTCATAAGATTCCCGTAACTTCTACAAAGGCAAAACCTTACAGTATGGATGCAAACCTCTACCATATTAGTTATGAAGGGGGCAACTTAGAAGACCCATGGAGCGAGGCAAAAGAAGATATGTACCTTTGGACCATCTCGCCGGAGAAGGCTCCTAATAAGGCGACCTATATTGAAATTGATTATAAACAAGGTAACCCAGTATCCATAAACGGTAAGAAACTTAGCCCGGCTAAACTTCTTTCGAGCCTTAACATATTAGGCGGCAAAAACGGCATTGGCAGGGCAGATTGTGTGGAAAGCCGTTATGTAGGGATGAAGTCTCGCGGAGTTTACGAGACCCCGGGAGGGGAGATTTTAAATGTAGCCCTTCGCGGAATGGAGGCTCTTACAATGGATAGGGAAGTCATGCAAACCCGCGATTCCATAATGAACCGTTACGCTCAGCTTGTGTATTTTGGTTATTGGTTCTCGCCGGAGAGGGAAGCTATTCAGGCCCTTATTGATGAGGCGTCTAAAACAGTGAACGGCACGGTCAGGATAAAACTTCTTAAAGGATGCGCCACTGTTGTTGGCAGGAAAAGTAAAAACAGCCTCTACAGCAGCGAGCTTGCAACTTTTGAGGAAGACAGTGTTTATGACCAAGCTGATGCAGAAGGGTTTATAAAACTGAATTCACTTAGGTTAAAAATCCTTCGCTCCGTAAATAAAAAAAAGAGGTAGTTTATTGAAAATTAGAAGGTTTGAATATCAAGGGGCAGTTTCAGCGGGTATTATAGAAGATGACTTAGTTTATAGTTTTGAGT
>CBDUXU010000064.1:0-10742 GCA_965371285.1 uncultured bacterium
TGCTAAAAAAGAAAAGGTAGTATTTCTTAAACCTAAGTCAAAAAACTTAGTCCAGTTCATTATCCCCGAAGGAGTAAAAGGCTCTATAAATAAAAAAGGCTCTAAGGTAACATTTAAAGCCCTCGTGGACTTAGGGCTGGCAACCAGGCATGGCTCAGATAAAAACCCTTCTTATGTAATAGACATAACCAGAGATAGCGGCATATGGATAGAAATAGAAGACGAAGATGACAGCAGGGTAAGCTGCGGATTTCGCGAAGAAGAAATATGGGTTTTAAAAAAACCTGGGCTTAAAAGACTGGAGGTTTTATTTACTGCCTGCATCATACTCTCTGCGGCCCTGCATATTTCACTAACAAGCTACATGAATTCAAGGGAAGTGCCTGAAGTATCTCAAATAGAAGCACTAAAGGAACTCCCTGAGAGGTTTGCCCGCCTTGTCCTCACTCCAAGACCAAAGCCAAAACCAAAAATTGAGAAAAAAATAGAAGAGAAGGTAGAAGAGAAACCTGAAGAAAAGCCCGAGGAAAAAGTAGAAGAAAAGAAGCCCCCACTAGAAGAGAAGAAACCCGCGGCAGAAAAGAAAAAACCGGAGAGAAAAAAACCTGTAAGCAAAAGGTTGCAAAAACGGGTAAGCAGTAAAGGACTCCTCGGAGTTATAGGAGCTAAGGGAGGTTTAATGAGCTCCTTTGAAAGCAGGGACTGGAACAAAATGGACTCCCTTATAGAAACATCAACAAGGGCAAAAGTCGCCGATGCAGGCAGCCTGTTGGACGACATAAGCGAAACTAATGTAGAAGAAATTAATATAGATATGGCCGAGCAAACTAAAAAAGAAGCCAGAAGCAGAAAAGACATATTAAAAGATAAAAAAGAAAATAAAATAACTGACAAAAAAATCAAACCAGCAGACACAAAAGTAGCTGCCCAGAGGGATGAATCCCAGATATATGCAAAAATAACATCCTATATAGGCGGGCTTAAATACCTATACAACTCCAGACTACGCACCAACCCAACACTAAAAGGCTCCATAACAGTGCTCATAACCATAGACCCAGATGGAACTGTTTCAAAGTCCTCCCTAAAGAGCTCCACACTGGGAGACAGCGAGCTAGAGAATAAAATCGTCAAGCGAATTAAAAGATGGAAGTTCGAGCCGCTGCAAACCGGCTCTCCATTCACAATATCCTACACCTTCGACTTCTCCCCCGTAAACTAGCAGCGTGACGCTGGGCCCACATATCGGGCCTTCGGCACTAATATTAAAAATTTCTTGGAAGTTTGTTATTACAGGATTTCTGGCGCATCAATAAAAAAAGTGAGAGCAATGTATTGATTATTTAATATTTACTCTTTGGGATTTTGTACTTGTTTAAGCCGAAATTTTTTGCAAAAATGGTCGCTTCGGTACGGTTTTTCACACCTAACTTTTTATAAATATTTTCGAGATGATTTCCACATGTTTTCATAGATATATTTAAGTCAAAGGCTATTTCTTTATTCTGTAGACCTTTACTTAAAAGCTTTATAACTTGCCGTTCCCTATCACTTAGTTTTAAATATAAATTCATTGAAACTTTTTCAATTGAAACAACAAAAAGATAGCCGTCTACATTTTTCTTGAAAAGTTTATTATAACCGCCTGTTTTTTTAGTTTTAAAAGATATAAAACGGTAACTGCCAAACCTTGATTCAATGTTTCTATAAAAATATTTATCGGTAAAATTATTTTTTGAAATATTTTCTAACCTTACTATTTCGTCTAAAAATACTTTAGGCAAAATCATGTTAGCCTTCATTTCGACTTCTCTGTCTTTAAAAACATTAAATGCAAAAGAATTAAAAGCGACTACCTTACCGCTTTTATCACACTGAACTACGGCACAAACAGAATAATCTAAGTTGTTGTAATTATAAAAATCATATGATGAAAGCCAGCGGTACTTCATGTATGAATAAAAAATATGTGGTGTTAACAAATTACAGTCTTCAGCATCTTTTGGGGTAAAAGGTTTATCCATTTTTCTTAAAATTCCAATTGCCCCACAAAGACTATCGTCTTCAGTGATAAACGTAGATTGTATACCCTGTTTTATTCCATTTGGTTCATACCTTTCCTTGTACATATCACTACTGTGAAAATCGCCTTCTACAAGTTCATTGGTAGCCCAAGAACATACTCCTCTGGACTCATCTACTCTTTTTTTTAAAAATTGAAGAACTTTTTCTTCGTAAAAAAAATTATTTACAATATTCAAGAAAAATGGCGCTGGGTAGTTATAGTTGATACAACGGGAATCAAAACTATATTCACCCATTACAGTGATTGCAATACAATCAGATTCCAGATACTTAGCCAGAGGTTTTAAAATGTCTGACGAAAATCCTTTTGCAGAATTTATGCAAACTGATTCGCTAAAAATTATTTTTTCAATTGTGTTTAGTTTATTACTCATATGATACAATCCTTTTGACAAATAATAATAGAAGCAACAAAATAGGCTACAGCTATTGTCAAAATAACAAATTATTATTGGGGGAATTGTGTGAATTTGGATTTGTAAGTACTTATGGAACACACAATTCACATATACACACCAATAATTTACTGCTTTAATTTCAATATTACCACTCTTTTTTTATTTAATTTATTTTAAATTTAGGTTATTATTAACTTAATATGACTGAAAAAATTAACAAACAAATTGACATAAATAATATAAATATCTATTATAAAGACAGCCAAAAAGAATTGCCTCCTATTGTTTTTATTCACGGCAACTCTCAGTCTTCTAATGTTTTTAACTTTCAACTTGAAGACAACCTTTTAAATGAACATTTCCGTTTAATAGCAATAGATTTACCGGGTCACGGCCTATCAGATAAAGCTTTGAACCCTGAATCTACCTATAGTTTTAGTGGTTATGGAAAGCTTATCGGTGATTTTTGCGACAAATTAAATCTTAAAGACATTCTTTTTGTTGGTTCTTCCCTTGGCGGCAACTTCTTATTTGAGTCAATTAATGATTTAAATGCCCAAGGTCTTTTAGTTTTTGGTGCCGCCCCCTTTACAACACTTGAAGATTTACCGGCAGCGACTATTCCAGAACCAGAGAAATTTTCTTATCTTTTTAACGAAATCTATAACGACGATGACATCGAGTTTGTTTTAACTTACCAGTTCTCTGACGATTTCGACTCATCAAAGACACCACCTTTTTTAAGAGAAGACCTATTAAAAACCGACGGCTTATCACGAGTCTTTCTAGGTCAAAACCTTAGTCAAAATGCTATCAAAGATGCCAAATTTGTTGTAAAGGATTTAAAAATTCCTATTGCTGTGGTTCACGGTCTTGGCGAACGCTTGATAGACCTAGAGTATCTTAAAAAAATTGAAGCACCAACGCTTTGGCAAGGCAAAATCATTGAGATTGCCAATGCCGGACACAGCATACAAATTGAAAAACCTGCTGAATTTAATAAAGTCTTGTTTGACTTTGCTGAAAGTATTTTTTAATCACAACTATTTCCTTTAAATTAGATCCTTTTACTATATTTTTAATTAAAGGGGTCTGTCCCCTTTAATGCCGGTGTGACACCGGCGCACAAATATGGCACCTTCGGCACTAATATGAACAAATTACTAGGAAGTTTGTTAGTTGATGGATTTCTAATACACAAAGGTAGGGCTTCGCCAGGCATTAACAAACATTCTCAATTGTGGAACTAGGAATAAAGGGAATACAGGGGGAATAAAGGGGACAGCGCCCTTTTATTTCAAAACCAATTAGCCCTATTATACCCCCTCACCGCAGGACATCAAACAAAAACCGCCAGCGTGACGCTGGACTCAATTTCGGTAACTCCCCACCCTTAACAACTAATTTATTTATTTGGACTTCACCCACCTTAATTGCATCCAACCGCACCTTGGCATCATGGCATCCAGCATCATGCTGGTTGACTTACCTACAAAAAGGTCATATTCTACTGTTATGCCAAACACAACAAAGATTAAAAAAGCGATTTTTCCTGCAGCAGGACTAGGCACCAGATTCTTACCGGCCACAAAGGCACTACCAAAAGAGATGTTACCACTGGTCGATAAACCACTTATCCAGTACTCCATTGAAGAAGCAAAAAGCGCCGGTATAGAAGAAATAATATTCGTCACTAACGAGAACAAACCGTCCATAAAACAGCATTTCTCTCGTGATGCAAAACTGGAAAGGCAGCTTAAAAAAGCCGGCAAACTGGACTTATTGGAGCCGGTAGTAGCGGCAAACTTAAAGAACCTCAAGTTCTCTTATCAAAAAGAGCCCAAGGGGCTGGGACACGCAGTACTGTGCGCTAAAAACCATATAAAGAATGAACCCTTTGCCGTCATATTGGGAGATGATATAATTGATGCAAAAGTGCCTGCCCTAAAACAGATGATTGAGGTATTTAAAAAAGTAGGCACAAACATAATAGCAGTACAAAAAGTGCCTACTAAAGACACTCACATGTACGGAGTTATAAAAGGTACGAAGGTCGGCAAGGGACTCTATAAGGTTGAGGACCTGGTGGAAAAACCTAAGGGAACTCCTCCCTCAAACCTTGCCATTGTAGGCAGGTATATTTTAATGCCGGAGGTATTTAAGGCTCTAAAAAACACTAAAAAGGGCTCGGGGGGAGAAATCCAACTTACCGACGCCCTGCGCGAGCTTCTAAAGACTCAAGATATATATGCCTATGAGTTCGACGGCACAAGGTTTGACGCAGGAGACAAGGCGGGCTTTTTGGAAGCCAGTATAAGCCTGGCACTAAAGAGGCCCGAGTTTGCAAAAAGACTAAAGAAATTTCTAAAAACCATCGATAAATAATTATGAGTAATGACAAATAATATAGCAGGCAAGCAACATATATAAGGTAATTCGCTTATGGCAAAATCATCTAAAAAAGACCCTAAAGACTCCTCCTGTGAGGGAGGCTCCAAGAAGAGCAGTTTAATGCAGTTTCTTGTAAGCGACATGGAAGCAGTACTGCACACTAGCCTTACAGAGGGGGCAAACCACGCCCCTCCGGTAGATGTCTTCTCAACAGATGACTATCTTTATATAGACATGAACATACCAGGGGTCAGGGAAGAAGAAATTGAAGTAGTATTTTTTAAGAACACAATAAAAATAACTGCAATAAAGTATGATTGTTTTGAAGAAGAAGGTCTTAACTACATATGTATGGAAAGGTCTTTTGGAAAAATTTGCAGAATCATAGAAATACCCTTCCCTGTGAACACAACTAAAATTACTGCAGAGTATAAACACGGAGTCCTTACTATAACTCTCCCAAGAGTTGCAGAAAAAAGAGGCCTGCCAATTGTTATTAAAGTAGGAAAAACAGACTCCCGTAGCGGTAAAACCAAAAAATAATAAACCTAAATTAATATAGGGGAAAAACCATGGCTGAAATAGATGAAAATTTTAAAACTGATGACCAATTAGTAATACCTGAGGTATTGCCGCTCCTGCCTGTCAGGGACATAGTAATATTCCCATACATGATAGTGCCTCTCTTTGTCGGCAGAGACCGCTCCATAAGCGCCGTTGATGCCGCACTTGCAAAAGACAGGTTAATCTTTATGACAACCCAAAAAGATATCTCCAAAGAAGACCCTGAGCCGGAAGACCTATACAGCTTCGGCACAGTAGGCATGATAATGAGAATGCTCAAATTGCCTGACGGCAGGGTTAAAATCCTTGTGCAAGGCATAGCTCGCGCAAAAATAAATACTTTTCTCCAAACAAAACCAGCCTTCTCTGTTGATGTAACTAAAGTAGAATTTACGCAATCAAACGATGTTTCTATTGAAACAGAAGCCCTTATGCGTAATGTAAGAGACCTGCTTGAGAAGCTCTCTTCACTGGGCAAGATGGTTTTCCCTGAGATGATGATGGTCCTTGATAATGTAGAAGACCCGGGAAGGCTTGCAGATTTAGTTGCAGCCAACTTGGGGCTTGAGGCAGAAGAAGCTCAGGAAGTCCTTGAGATGAACGACCCCCTTCTAAGACTGGATAAGGTAAACGAACTTCTTACAAAAGAACTTCAGCTCTCACAAATGCAGGCAAAGATTCAAACTCAGGCAAAAGAAGAGATGGATAAATCTCAAAGAGAGTACTACTTAAGAGAGCAGCTTAAGGCAATTAAAACAGAACTTGGCGACATAGAAGAGGCAAGCGACGAGTTTGAAGAGTTTAGAGACAATATCAAAAAAGCTAAAATGCCCGAAGAAGCGGAAAAAGAAACCCTGAAACAGCTGGACAAACTGGAGATGATGCACCCCGACGCAGCAGAAGCTTCGGTTATAAGAACCTATCTCGAATGGCTGGTTGAGCTTCCTTGGAACAAACCAACAAAAGACACAATTGACCTAGGTAAAGCAAAAGATATTCTTGACGACGACCACTACGGACTGGACAAAATAAAAGAAAGAATCCTGGAGTATTTAGCCGTAAGGAAGTTAAAGAAAAAAACCAAAGGGCCTATTTTATGTTTCATAGGCCCTCCGGGGGTCGGTAAAACATCCCTTGGAAAATCCATTGCCAGGGCAATGGGCAGAGAATTTGTGCGCATGTCTCTTGGCGGCATAAAAGATGAAGCGGAAATCAGGGGCCACAGGAGAACCTATGTAGGTGCTATGCCGGGGCGTATTATACAGGGCATGAAGCAGGCCGGCTCATCTAACCCTGTGTTTATGTTAGACGAGATAGATAAAATAGGCATGGACTTCAGGGGAGACCCATCTTCAGCTCTTCTTGAGGTATTAGACCCTGAGCAGAACAACAGCTTTAGCGACCACTACCTAAATGTTCCTTTTGATTTATCAAAGGTAATGTTTGTAATGACAGCCAACATGAGCGACCCGATACCTGGCCCCTTAAAAGACAGGATGGAAATTATCACCCTCCCCGGTTACACGGAAGAAGAGAAGGTAGTTATTACCAAAAAATACCTACTGCCTCGCCAGATAGAAGAGAACGGAATAAATGACAAACTAATTGCAGTCCCTGATGAAACTCTTAGAAAAACCATATCTGAGTATACAAGAGAAGCAGGGCTTAGAAACTTAGAGAGGGAAGTTGCAAAACTGTGCAGGAAGGTTGCAAAAAATGTCGCCTCCGGAGAGAGTAAACTTACTACTATTAAACCGGACAAACTCTCCGACTATTTAGGCACCCCTGTGTACCTGGCAGAAACAGAAAAAGAAGCTGACTCTATTGGACTGGCCACGGGGCTTGCCTGGACTCCCGTGGGAGGAGAAATCCTCCACATAGAAGTGAGCATTATGAATGGTAAAGGCCAACTCATACTGACGGGTCACCTTGGCGATGTTATGAAAGAGAGCGCACAGGCAGCCTTTAGTTACATAAGGACTAAAGCAAAAGACTTGGGGCTTAAGGAAGATTTTTATAAAACAATTGATCTCCATATACATGTCCCGGCAGGAGCCATACCAAAAGACGGCCCGTCTGCCGGAATAACCATTGCCACGGCTCTTGTCTCCGCCCTCACTAAAACTAAAATTGACAAAGACATTGCCATGACAGGGGAGCTTACCCTTAGAGGGAGAATCCTGCCTATTGGCGGATTAAAAGAAAAGTGTCTTGCCGCTATGAGGAGTAATATAAAAAAGGTCTTAGTCCCGGACAGGAACAAAAAAGACTTAGACGACATTCCTGATGAAGTAAAAAAGAAATTAAAAATAGTTCTTGTTGGTCATATGGATGAAGTAATAGAACAAGTCTTTAACAAAAAAACTGACCCTGTGGCAAAAAAGAAGAAGTCGCCTTCTAAAACAAAACCTAATGTTAAAACAAAGACTAAGTCAAAAGCTAAGACAAAAACCAAAACAAAACCTAAAGCAAAAAAACGCCCATCTAAAAGCCATGTAAGGGCTTAGACCATGAAACTAAAAGACTTAGGTGAAGACGAACTAATTAAGCTGCTGGCAAAGTCTTTTGGCGAGACCACGGCAACTGACAACAGTTCAAAAAGAGTTTTAAAAGCCATAGGTGACGACACCTCTGTTACCATTCAATCAGAAGACCACCTTCTATTAACAACTACAGATATTTTGCAGGAAGGAGTCCATTTTGACCTAAGTTATACAGACCCCTTTCTTCTGGGCAGAAAGTCAGTAAACATTTCCACATCCGACATTGCTTCCATGGGAGGGACTTCTCTTTTCCTGCTCATGTCCATAGCCCTGCCCGTGGATACTGATTCCTCCTTTATAGAGGAACTTTATAAAGGTATAAAATCTGCATGTTTTGAACAAACATCACAAAAAGACCATACCCTCACCCTCATAGGAGGTAACACATCACTATCTAAAGATTCCATAACAATTGGCTCTACAGTGCTCGGCGAAGTTGAAACCAGCAAGGTAGTTTACAGAAGCGGAGCCAACATAGGAGATAGGATTTTTGTAACAGGCACCTTAGGCGACAGCGCACTGGGGCTAAAACTGCTCCAAGGGGGCAGCAAGGAAAGTAATATTGCAACCAAGAGGCACCTGGACCCGAAAGCCCGCACCGAGGAAGGTGTTATACTGGCCGATAACTACATTGCCTCATCAATGATAGACCTAAGTGATGGATTAGCAAGTGATATATGTCACATAGCAACTGAGAGTAATGTAGGAGCTGAAATTTATTACAACAAAATTCCATTGTCGGATATAGTTGAAAACTATATAAAGGATAACCCCAAGGAGTCGGAACTGCCACTATCGGGCGGCGAAGATTATGAACTGCTTTTTACAGTACCTGAAGACAAACTGGAGAAACTTGAAACCCTAAGAGACTCCCTTCCCTCGCCTGCAGTAGAGATAGGTATAATTACAGAAAAGGATGTCACCTTCTTAGACCAAAATGGCAACCCTATGACAGTAAAAAGCAAAGGGTTTAAACACTTTTAGCCTAATTAAGGTTGTGACTTACTAATAAACAGATGCAGCGATAACTAGTTAACAAAAAAATCGAAAACAAGGATATTTTCAAGCAAATCTTATACTTTGCGTTATTCTCTTACTAATAAACAGACGCAGTCTGCCTGGCTGAATTGACTTTAACTAACAATCCATAATATAATAATTCTCTACAAAATTAAGGAAACAAAAATATGAAGTTAAGAGTACCTATTGGATATAAATTTATACTTGGTTTTATTCTTGTTGTTGCTGTCTCTGCCTTTGTTCCTGATATAATAAACAAAACAGAAATAGTAGAATGGATGAAAGAACCGGTTAGTTTTCTGGTGGCCATACTTGTAGGACTAGTCTTAGGTACTATTTTCTCCAGGTCCTTCACAAAAAACTTCAGCCGATTGACCTTTATAGCAAGCCGAATAAGCCACGGCGACCTTACATATAAAAGAAGAAAATCAGATTCTCCAAGCTTCACTACCGATGAGTCAACAGACCTTGAAGAAGCCCTAATACTAATGATTGCCAACCTTAAAGATATTGTAATAAGAGTCCAGGAAACAACTGCAGATATCTTAACCACGCAAAATGCCTTCCAGGAAATTGTAGAAAAAAGCAACGAAACATCTAACGATGTTACTAAAGGTTCTTCTAAAATATTTGATGGAGCAATAGTGCAGGCAAACCATATTGAAGAAACATCGGGAATAGTAAAGTCCATGAGTGAGCTTGCTGATGATGTTACAATAAAAATAACAGATACAGCCAACGCATCGAGAAAAGTAAACACAGTTGTACAAAAAAGCACTGCTACTGCAACCAGTGTTATTGAAAAAATGGAAAATATATTCTCCGGTATAGAAAAAACAGAAGGTGCAGCAACAAAGCTCGAAAATAAATTTGACGACATATCAAGAATACTGGATCTTATAATACATATTGCCAGGCAAACGGACATACTTGCAATGAACGCAACCATTGAGGCATCTAAAGCCGGGGAGCATGGCAAAGGTTTTGCCATGGTTGCAGAAGAGATCAGGCACCTGGCAGATAACACAGGCCAAAGCGTTGAAGATGTTGCAAATATAGTAAAAACTCTCAAAGATGAGACTCACCTCTCAGCCCAATACGCTACAGAGAGTTCGTCCTACATAAAAGAAGGCAGGGACGACATCAGAAAAATCAGAGACATACTTAGCGACATATCCGACTACACCGGAGATGTTGTTGAGAAATCAATGGTAATTACCGCACTATCTGACAAACAAAAAGAAAAAGCACAAGATGCAGTACAAACAATAGAAAAAGTAGCTAAAATTGCCCAAAACAACCTTGCTATTACAGAAAGTGTCGAGACTGCAATCGAGAACCATGTCAAAGTTATAGAAGAAACCCTTGAAGAATGTAATAAGCTGACAACTCTCTCTGACGAACTAAATTCTGTTTTGACAAGATTTAAAGTCGAATAAACCCTTTAGCCAATAAATCCAAAGTAAGGTTATATTAAAATGACTTCTAGAGGAGATAAATTATTAATAGAATTCCCTCAAATGTATGTTGCAATAGATTCAACGGACATTGAAGCAATAACTGACAACAAAACAGTGGCAACAATCCCGGACAACGACAGTTTCATTGACGGCGTTATAGTGCACAGGGGAGAAACATTTGCCCTGGCAAACATTTCAACATTCTTGGAAGCAGAAGAAGGAAAAAACAAACACAGCAAAATTATAATATTAAAAAATGAAAACAAACAAATAGCCCTCTC
>CBDUXU010000065.1:0-10713 GCA_965371285.1 uncultured bacterium
CCACCTGACTATTAGAGAAGGAACTAAGGTAGGTCATATATTAATGAAAGATGGGGACATCTACAGCGTCACCCAGGGCAAGTATGACGGTGAGAAAGCACTTTATAGGCTTTTTGCATGGAACAACGGCACTTTTGAATTTTCGCCAAAGGCAATTTTTTCTGAACAAAAAATTACTATGGCAACAACAGGCCTTCTAATGGAAGGCATGAGGAATCTTGATGAATTTGGAAACCATAAAGAGGACTGGCCTGATGATACAATTAACTTAAAAGCTGTTAAAACTTTAGAAGAAGTTCCTAAGCCTGAAGAGGGGGAGCTTAAGCCGGCAGTAGGTGAAACCTTAAGACTTATGCATTTTTACCCGAGACTTAACGACATAATTGATAATACAACAGATACGGACCTTCATATTGCTGAAAACATAATGTATTTAGTTGATAATGATGTCATTGAAAGAGTAGATGGCAAGTCGTTAGACATGATGAGTATTTTTGAAGATGATGGGCCTACAGACAGCGGAAGTGCTGATGAAGAAGATGGAGATGAAGATGTTGATGAGTTGGTTACTCCCAATGAAGCTATCAGGCTGAAAGAACATTTTGTCACCAAGTGGAGTGACATGTTATCAGTGCCATTTGGAAAGATTTTTGTTTTTGCATCAAGCGCAGCAGCTCTGAAGAACTTTTTATACAAGCTCAGGTTTACTCCCGGTTTTACTCTTAATTCAAAGCTGGTTAATAATTGGGACTCAGATGATTTATACATGGGGGATGTTGCGCAGCTTTCTTTATATGGAGGCTTGGATTTAAGGTTTTTTGCTGTTCCCGGCGCAGACTTCTCCGGCCCCTTAATACAAATGTTAAGTCCTCACCTTGTTGGTACACTCTTTATTTGTGACGATGACGACGCCAGGACAGGCAGCCTTAACTACGGGAAAGATTATACAAATTCTGTACGCCAGGTTCCTACAATGCATGTTTACAGCGGAGAGTTAGAAGATACAAACCAAATTAATGCCAAACTTACAGAACTGCTGGACTTTAAAGATGGTGATACACTGCATATTTTTAACAAAGAAGAAGATACAAAGACTACTCAGCGAGCTTTAGGTTTTTATCTAAAGAAGATGGTAGAAGAATAACAATAAATAATGAGGTAATAAAATGATAGACTTTCATTCACATACATTAATAAGTGACGGTGCTTTGATTGCATCGGAGCTTGCCAATAGGGCAAAAGCTGTAGGTTACTCGGGACTTGCAATTACCGACCATGCAGATGCGTCCAATATAGAACAAGTTTTAGAGCAGACAATTGCATTTTGTGAATCTTTTAATGACTTTGATGATGAAGATGCAATTAAAGTTATCCCGGGGCTGGAGCTAACCCATGTTCCTCCTAAACATATTGGAGCTTTGGTAGAGAAATCCCGCGCTCTTGGCGCAGCTGTGGTTTTGGTACACGGAGAAACAATGGTAGAGCCGGTACCAAGAGGTACCAATAGGGCTGCAATTGAGGCCGGGGTGGATATACTGGCTCATCCGGGGCTTATAACAGAGGAAGATACAGAACTAGCCAGTAAAAATAATGTTATTTTTGAAATAACAACCCGTCATGGCCACAGTTTCACAAATGGCCATGTTGGTTCTATTGCAAAAAAACATGCTGTTGAGTTAATTTTAAATTCTGATTCTCACGCACCTGGAGATTTAATCACTTCCGAGAAAGCTTTGAATGTAGTTCTTGGTGCAGGAATGGCTGAGTCGGATTATAGGAGAATGGAAGAGAATGCCCGTAAGCTTTTCGACAAAGTCTGCAATTAATATGTTTTTTAATAAAACTGAAGCCTTGGGCAAAGCGTCCATATTTTTTTTATTCCTCACCCTTATAACTATATCTGGTATGGTTATATCTGGCTGCTCTGCTGGGAACCCTCTAAAGAAGGTTACCAGGTCTGCCAACTCTGAATGGCCAACTGCTTATTCCAATACCGGAAGGACCGGTTTAACTGCTTCGGACTTGATTCTGCCTCCTATAAAGATTTGGAGTACAAATATATCTAGTTTCTACAATAACAACCTGCGTTTATTTACAAAACACGAGTTGGCTTCTCCTATTATTTCCAATAACACCATATTTGTCGGTTCAAGGTATAATAAACTTACTGCCATAGACTTAGAGTCTAAGAAAAAACTATGGAAATTTAAAACCAATTTCCCCATAGAAGCAGCTGCCACTGCAACTGATGAACTTGTTTTTGTTGGAACTAGAGGGGGAGTTCTCTATGCAATAGACAGGGAAAAGGGGAGTGAGGTTTGGAATTATAAAACAAACTCATCAATACTTTCTTCCCCTTTGGTTACCGATAACAAGGTTTTTGTACTAACTACCAATAACAAAGTTCACGGTTTGGACGGGTTAAGTGGGAAACATCTTTGGACATACGGGCAGATATCTCTGGGGAATATTTTCAGAAGACATAAGACTTCCATTACCCTTGGCAAGGTGAATATTTTTGTAGTTACTAACGATGGAAACTTGGTCGCCATAAATATTAATAATGGCACTGAAATATGGACAAATAAATTAATAAGTAAACCTATACATGCAGAAGGTAGGAGGACAACTCCTATTTATTATAACGGTAAAATATACGCACTAAATGGGGAAGGTTTGCTCCTCTCTTTTGATGAGGTAACCGGGCGAGTTATAGATAGGCACGATTTTGGTAAAGTAAAAGATTTTATTATTAAAGAGGATAATGTTTATGTGACTCTGGGAGGTAAGGTGAGCGCCTATACCCTCTCTGGTCTACTGCTTTGGAACTATGAGTTAAAAAAAGACTCACCAGTAGAATCTTTTTTAGTTACTAAAAACCATCTGGTATTAACTTATAACATGAAGTCCTGGATGACTACAAAGGTAAACCTGGAAGTCCTTAGTCTTGCTGATGGTACTCTGGAGTGGAGAAAAAGATTCTCAGAGCCCTCTAAAACCGACCTGGCATTTTCTGAGAGCCACGGGGCGATTACAACTATTGACGGAACCCTTTATGTTTTAAAAACAAATTATATAAAAGATTAATTGAGGCAAAATGCTTTCTACAGAAAAACTAACACCTGCAATGAGGCAGTATCTGGATATTAAGAGCAACCATAAAGATGCTATTATTTTTTTCCGCATGGGTGACTTCTATGAGATGTTTTTTGAAGACGCAGTTACTGCTTCCAAGGTTCTTGGTATAACTCTGACCTCAAGAGATAAAAATAAGGAAATACCTATGTGCGGAATTCCTTATCATGCATCAAAAACTTATATCAAGAAACTTGTAGAAAACGGACTTAAGGTCGCTGTTTGTGAACAAGTTACAGACCCAAAGGACTCAGGCGGCATTGTAGAGAGGGCAGTGGCTGAGGTTATTACTCCCGGGGTGAAAATCTCCGATGACCTTTTGGAGTCCGGCGAAAACAACTTTATAGCTTCCGTATCAGTGGGTAGCGGCGAAACTCTTTTGGGTTTTTCATATATGGATGTATCAACGGGAGAGTTTAATACTTCCGAGTTTCCCTCAATCGAATCTCTAAAAGAGGAAATATCAAGAATTACTCCTGCTGAGATACTAATAGAGGAGGTGGTTGACGGCACTAACGGCAATGACGACCTGCTGGGTTTACTCAGTGGTGACGGGTACCTTAATATTACAAACCTTGACGACAGAAGTTTTAACCTAAATAATGCGATTGATAGGCTGACTAACCACTTTAAAGTTTCCACTTTAGAGGGTTTTGGTTGCGGGGACTTAAAGCAGGGCCTGAGAGCATCAGGAGCCCTGCTTAAGTATGTATCTGATAACAGAAAAACCGACCTTAGTCATATAAAAGCTTTAAAACCATATTCCAGTAATAAAAATCTCATAATAGATAATGCTTCAAGGAAAAACCTGGAACTCTTGTATAACAACAGTACTAAGGAAAAATCCGGGTCGCTGCTGGGAGTAATGGATAGAACAAAAACTGCAATGGGGGGAAGACTTTTGAGGTCTTGGATTTTATCTCCCCTGATAGATTCTAAAGAGATTAACGGCAGGTTAGATGCAGTGGAGACTTTCATAGATAATAGTACTGACCGCCTGGATACGACTACTTATTTATCATCTATATCTGACATAGAAAGACTCATCGCAAGAATTGCAATGAGGTCGGCAAACCCGCGGGATATAGTTTCTCTTAAAGATTCTTTAAATGTAATTCCTCAAATTAAGAATATTATCAAACCACATAACAAGGGTTTTTTGAAAACACTTTTTAATAACCTAGATGAGATTGAAGATGCTGCTGTTTTAATAGAGAGGGCACTAGTGGATAGTCCTTCTATTTCAGTTAGGGATGGGGGTTACATTCGAGATGGTTACAGCAGCGAATTAGATGAGGTAAGGGAGTTAGGGAGTAGCGGAAAAGATTTTCTTGCCGCCCTTGAGGTAAGAGAGAAAGAAAAAACCGGCATTAATACACTTAAAGTAAGATTCAACAAAGTTTTTGGATATTATATTGAAGTAAGCAAGTTAGACTCCAAAAATGTGCCCTATGAATATACCAGAAAACAAACCCTCGTGAATGCAGAAAGGTATATAACACCGGAATTAAAAGAGTGGGAGACAAAAATATTATCAGCAGAAGAGAAAATTGCCACCTTAGAGCAAGAGCTCTTAAGAGACCTAATCGAAGAGTTAAATAAATATATTGCGAGAGTCCAGGGGACTGCTTTTGCAGTAGCTTCCCTGGATTGTATTTTGAGTTTTGCCGACCTTGCAGCGGATTATAACTACAGCAAACCTGTTATAAATGACAGTTCCGTTATTGACATCAAAGATGGCCGCCACCCGGTAATTGAATCCATGATTAGGGAAGATTTTATACCT
This sequence comes from uncultured bacterium, assembly GCA_965371285.1. Taxonomy (GTDB): domain Bacteria; phylum Desulfobacterota; class GWC2-55-46; order GWC2-55-46; family DRQE01; genus CBDUXU01. The sequence goes on from CBDUXU010000065.1 coordinate 4,922, forward strand.
AATGATTTAAAACTGGATTCCAAGGACGAACAAATTGTCATTCTAACGGGACCCAACATGGCAGGTAAATCCACTTACATAAGGCAAGTTGCTTTAATAACTCTAATGGCACAATCAGGGTCATTTGTCCCTGCCGGGGGTGCCCAAATAGGAGTTGTAGATAAGATTTTCACTCGTGTTGGGGCATCTGACGACCTTACAAAAGGGCACAGTACCTTTATGGTAGAAATGATTGAAACGGCCAATATTTTAAACACAGCAACTGAAAAAAGCCTTATAATATTAGATGAGATAGGCAGGGGAACTTCCACCTTTGATGGCCTTAGTATTGCCTGGTCAGTTGTTGAATATTTACATGATACGAAAGATGTACAAGCCAAAACGCTTTTTGCTACCCATTACCATGAATTAACGGATATTACATTGACAAAAGACAGGGTCAAAAATTATAATATGGCTGTAAACGAATATAAGGACAGTATTATATTCCTTCGTAAGGTCGTACCTGGCGGTGCAAGCCGTTCTTATGGAATCCAGGTAGGTCGTCTTGCAGGACTTCCAGATAAGGTATTAAAAAGAGCAACCGAAGTTCTCAGCAATCTTGAAAAAGGCGAGTTCGCCACTAGCGGAGAGCCTAGACTCTCGAAAAGCGGCAGGGCAAACGGTCAAGAGCCTAAGAAACAGTTAAATCTTAACTTATCCAAAGCAGTGAGCCCTGTGGAAGAAGAGCTGGGGAAGATTGACACAAACAACATTACCCCCGTTGAAGCTTTAAACCTGTTAAATAAAATTAAGGAACTTGGACTAAAAAATGACTAAAAAAGCATTTTTGTGCACTTTTGCAGCAGCAATAATAACAATAATATTTGGCAATGCAGTACTATTGGTCCAGAACTCCTGGGCTGCCAAGCGGGTAGATGTAGAGAATATTAGGTACTGGTCTGAGAAAAACTATACAAGAGTTGTCATAGATATTAACAAAGAGACGGAATATAAATTTCACCTCCTTAAAAAAGACTCTGATTTAAAAAAACCACGGAGACTTTATATTGATGTCGCCAATGGAAGGATGGGTCCTAAACTTAACACTAAGATACCCATTAATGACGGACTTCTGCAGTCAGTAAGGACAGGTCAATACAAAGACGGTGTTGTCAGGGTTGTTTTAGATATTAAAAAAATAGAAGACTATAAGGTTTTTCACTTAAAAGAACCTTTTAGAATTGTAATAGACATTAGCGGCAGAGAGGTCGCCGGTACCCAAAAAAAAGAAATAACACCTAAAGTTAAATCTAAAGAAGTCAAAGCCAAAGACTCTAAAAAAGAACCTAAGGTTAAACCTATACCTGCCTATAAGGTTAAAACTATTATACTGGATGCAGGTCATGGCGGTAAAGACCCTGGGGCTATAGGAAAGAGGAAGTTAAAGGAGAAGGATGTAACCCTCAAGATTGCAAAACTGCTCAGAGAAGAGTTAGGTAACCGCTTTGACGGAAAAATAATCCTAACAAGGGATAAAGACATTTACATACCCCTTGATGAAAGAACTGCTATAGCAAATATGAAGGAGGCAGACCTCTTTGTCTCAATACATATAAATGCAAGCCCCAACAGAAAGGCCAGAGGTGTTGAAACTTACTTCTTAGATTATGCTAATGATAAAAACTCTAAGAGAGTGGCAGCCAGGGAAAATAACACTTCCATTGAAGCAGTTGATGATGACACTCTGCAGTTTATTTTAAATGATTTAAACAACACTGCCAACAGGCATGAGTCCAGCGAACTGGCCACGACAGTTCAAGGCTCGTTAACAAATAAACTTACAAAGAAATACAGAAACATTAAAAACCACGGGGTAAAAGGTGCGCCTTTTTATGTTTTAGTAGGCACAAGAATGCCAAGTATTCTTGTGGAAACAGCCTTTATAAGCAATCCGGAAGAAGAAAAACGCTTGCGTAGTAAGAAGTACTTAAAAACTATAGCCACTGGAATAGCTGACGGGGTTATGAAACATATTGAGATATTGGAAAAATAATGATGGCAAAAAAAACACTAGAAGAAGAAATTAATGACTCTTCAAGGGCTTCTGAAGTCATAAAAAAATGGCTTAAAAAAGAAGAAGAAGTTGTCAATAAAAAATATAAACACAAAGGCCTGGAAGGTTCAATTGCATTTTCAAATATAATGGACGATATTATTTGTTCTTTGTATGTGACCTCTCCTAATGCTCTGCCAAAAAAAGAAGTGGCACTCATTGCCCTTGGCGGTTATGGCAGGCAGGAACTCAATATTCATTCAGATGTGGACCTTATGCTGCTTTATGAAGGAAACATTACCGATGAGATAAAAGAACTTACGGACAGGATTATTTATACTCTCTGGGATGCGGGAGTGGACTTGGCTTTCAGCATCAGGTCAATTAAAGACTGTGTACTGCTTAGTAAAACCGACCTTAAAACCCTAACTTCATTCCTTGATACCAGGCATTTATACGGCAATAAGGAACTCTCCGGCAAGTTAATCAAAGATATAGAAAAAAACTATTTCACATCTAAAAAAGCACTCAAGTTTGCCACAGAAAAAATAGAAGAAAATGACCAAAGAAGGTTAAAGTTCGGTGGTTCTGTCTATATTCTTGAGCCCAACATAAAGGAAGGAGAGGGAGGTTTAAGAGACTACCACACGGCTCGTTGGGTTGCTAGTAGTATAAATGGTTTAGCATATAATCCCCTAAAGGCAGGACTTCTTAAAAAAGATGAAAAAGAGTCGTTAGCTAAATCTTTTGATTATCTGCTTAAAATAAGAAACTCCCTCCACTTATATAGGAACAAAAAACAAGACCAGTTAACCTTTGACGCCCAATCACACCTGGCAAAAGAATATAACTATAAAACTACTGATTCTTCATTGGCAGTGGAGAAGTTTATGCAGGAGTATTTCAAACACGCAACTGCAGTAAAAATATTATCTACAAGAATGATATCAAGGTTATTAGACAAAGAGGAAAAGGCAAATGAAAAATCCAAGATATGGCCATTTAAATCCAAAAGGACAGATATTAAACTTGATGAAAATTTCGTACTCTCTGGCGGCAAAATCATAGCCACTAATAAAAATGTATTTGAAGATAACCCTGTCAATATGATGCTAATTTTCAAACATTTCCAAAAAAACAATGCTACCCTTGAGAGGAATACAAAAGACCTGCTTCTCTCAAACCTTAAAAAAGTAAATGCAAGTTTCAGGAAAGATAAAGACTGCGCAAAAATATTTTTAGATATACTTAGAGAGAAAAACCTTTTTTGGACACTTACCGAAATGCACAGGACTACTTTTTTGGACAAGTATATACCTGAGTTTGAAAATATCAGGTGTAAGATGCAGCATGACATGTACCATGTCTTTACTGTAGATGCCCACACGCTTTTTGCCGTGAGAGAGTTGGAAAGACTTAAATCTTCCAAAGACTACAAGGAGAGGTATCCTCTTCAAGCTCAAATAATAAAAGAAATTGACGACATGGCTCCGCTTGTTCTTGGAGTAATGTTCCATGACATAGGTAAAGCTCTGGGCAAAGGTCACGCAGAGAAGGGGGCAAACTTAGTACCTCTTATCTGCAGGAGGCTCAACATGAATGACAAACAAATCAGTTTAGTAAAATTTTTGGTATTAAAACACTTAATCCTTGCAAACACTGCCCAGTATCGCGACATTTATGACGACAAACTTGTAATAGATTTCTCCAAAAATGTCGGCACAGAAGAAAGGCTTAACAATTTATATCTTTTAACCTTTGCAGATGTAAGGGCTGTGGGGCCGGAGGTTTGGACCGAATGGAAAGGTTCTTTGTTTAAGGACCTCTACCTTAAGGCACAAACAATGTTAAAGAGAGGTACTTTCGAAGTTGAAGACAGTGGGGAGCTGATTAACGAAAAAAGGAATGCTGTAAGACTGCTGCTGCCGGAAAAAACTGATATTGTTAACAATCATTTCAAAATGCTACCAATCAGGTATTTTTTATCAAACACTGCAGAGGTGGTTGCAAGACACATAACAATCTTAGAGAGAGCCGGTAGTGAGGCCGTAGTTATAGACATAGTACATAACAAAAGAAATAAATATACTGAGTTAACAGTTGCCACAGAAGACATGTTTAGTTTGTTTTATAACATTACCGGTGTCATGGCAGCTAACAATATAAATATACTTGATGCTAAGGTCAATACGCTGAAAAATGGAATTGCCTTAGATGTACTGCAATTAAACAATTTAAAAGGCAGCTATATTTCAGATGAAAGAAAACTGGAAAAAATAAAAAAAGATTTAATAAACACCATCACAGGGCAGGTGCAAGTTTCCACTTTAGTCAAAGCCAACAAACCTTCCATCTTGGATGACAGGGTAACGCCAAACATTAAACAAAGTGTCATAATAGATAACGAATCTTCCGATGATTATACTGTAATAGATATGAGGACTTATGACAGGGTGGGGCTGCTATATTCTATAGCCCAAAAAATTGTAGATTTAGGCTTAACTATTCACATAGCAAAGATTTCAACTAAAGGACTTGAAGCGGCTGATATATTTTATGTAACTGACATATTTGGACAAAAGGTTTATTTTGAAGAGAAATTAAAAAACATTATTGAATCTTTATATGACACTATAAACTCCCTGGAAAGTCAAAAAAGTGCCTGACAGTAAAATTAACAGTAAAGCCAGTAAGGTGAAAAACGAGCCTTACATGGACTCTTACATAACCTCCTTACTCGTTGAAAAAGGCCTGTCAAAAAACACAGCTCAGGCTTATTCAAGAGATTTAAATATTTACAGTTCCTTTCTAAAAGGTATCAGGAATCTAAAAAGCATCAAAAAAAACTCCATAAATGCCACTGAAGAAGATGTAGTCGATTATTTATCTTTTTTAAAAAAACGGGGACTTTCAGTTAATTCTACAACTAGAAATATAATATCACTGAGAGGATATTACAAATATCTCTTAAGAGAAGGGGTTTTAACCAAATCTCCTTCAGCCCATATAGACCTTCCTAAGGGTGAAAAAAAACTGCCCGATTTTCTAAATTTAAGTGATGTGGAGCTCCTGTTAAATGCTCCAGATACCTCCAAACCTCTTGGCATAAGAGATAAAACTATGATTGAGGTGCTTTATGCTACAGGGCTCAGAGTATCGGAACTCATAGGCATCACTCTAAATAATTTAGACCTACAAAGAGGTACTGTAACGGTGCTGGGTAAGGGTAATAAGCAGCGGATTGTACCTTTTGGTGATAGCGCTTTAACCTGGCTAAATAGCTATTTAAATGATGCTAGAGGGCTTGTATTAGGGCAAAAAGACTCAAAGTACCTCTTTATTACAGCTCGCGGCTCTAGTATGACTAGACAGAATTATTGGTTTATACTGAAGAAATACGCAATTATGGTTGGCATAGACAGAAGTCGTATAAAACCGCATATCCTGAGACACTCTTTTGCCACACATCTTTTAGAGAGAGGTGCAGACCTAAGATCACTCCAGGAAATGCTTGGTCATTCGGACATCTCAACTACGCAAATTTACACTCATGTAACAAGTGAGAGGCTAAAGAAAACCCATAAAGCATTTCATCCCAGAGGATAGGGAATGGATGTTTTCTTTAACCACTTGTTTTTATTACCTTATTACTCACTTTAAAAGACCTGTATTCTATTTGACATAATATATATTATACGACAAATACCAGAATGTAAACAGGGAGGGAGATTTAATTTATGAGTAAAAGTCGGACTTC
>CBDUXU010000066.1:0-10692 GCA_965371285.1 uncultured bacterium
CGTACTCACCAGAGCTTGCCCTGTCGGAGACAGTGACTATGCCGATTTTCAGTAAAGGTTCTTTGTTATCCATTATAACCTCTTTCATTTTGAAAACCGCCGCTTAAGTTTTGTACCTTCACTTTAGTGCCCGATTTTAACATACCTGTATCTGATGGGATTACCATAAACCCGTCTGCCTCTACCATGCTCATCAGTATGCCGCTTCCTTGAGAACCGGTATTTGTAGCTTTTAGCTTATTGTCCTCATAAGATATTTTTACTCTTGCAAAGTTAGTCCTGCCCGGTTTATTTTTAAAGTCTTCTTTTAGCTCTGCGCTAACTATTTGTCTGAAGAGTTTTTTGTGTCCCAGTATTTTTCTTAAGGCAGGTATAACAAATTGTTCAACACAGACCATAGAAGAGACAGGGTTACCGGGAAGGCCGAAAACAAGTTTTTCACTGCCTGAGTCTTTTTTAGTTCCAAAGGCAATTGGTTTACCAGGCCTTATGGAAGCCTTCCAAAAATGTATGGTAATCCCCAGTTTCTCCAGAATTGGTTTTACAAAGTCATGTACGCCTACGGAGATTCCGCCTGAGACAATAAGTATGTCGCTCTCTAAACCAATTTTAAGTTTTTTTTCTGTATCTTCAGGAGTGTCTTTTGCTATTCCAATTATGTTTGCTTCCACTCCAATAGCTTTAAGTTGAGCCATAACGGCGTAGCTATTTGTGTCAGGTATTTTTCTCTCATCCATTTCTTCTTCAATGGATTCGAGTTCATCTCCTGTGGAAAGAATTGAGACAGTAGGCATCTTGAAAACACTTATTTCTTTTTTCTTTACCATAACAAGTGTTGCAAGGGCGGCTGGGTTGATGGTGTCACCAATGGAAAGAACAGTGTCGCCTTTTTTAATGTTCTCACCTTTCTCTCTGATGTCCTTACCCTTAATGGGAAATTTATTTATTCTTACCTCATCCTGACCGCCATCTGTGTCTTCCATTCGTATTACAGTATCTGCGCCGACCGGTACTTCTGCGCCGGTCATTATGATTGCTGCTTCACCACTATTTATTTTTTTAGAAGGAGTCATGCCTGCGCGAATGTCATCAACTACTTTCAAAATTACTTCACCTTCAGAACAATCAAGACTATTTACTGCATAGCCGTCCATGGCAGAAACATCATAGGGGGGCTGAAAGCGATTACTGGTTACATCTTCTGCTAGAACTCTGCCAAGAGAATCTTCCAGGGGTATTTTTTCTATCCCAAGGGTCAAACACTTGGAGAGTATTAGGTCTTGAGATTCGAAAACACTTAACATGTTAAAAACTTCTCCTTTACTTCTTTTAGTTCTTCCGGTTTATCAACATCAATAAAACTTTTTAGTTCCCGGTCAAACTTTACCATTTCTTTATCTAGTACTTTTCTAATACGGACCTCGTCTAAGGTATTTAAATATTTACAAAGACCTCTATCACCATTTAAAAGCCGCTCTTTTAATTCACCAATTGCATTCCTGTGATAGAAGGCAAAGAGTGGCTGAATCTGCTCGCCTGTGTAAGGTACAACGTAATCATAATGGTCTCTCAAACTTGCCATAAAAACAATTAAATCAGGCTCTATGAGCGGCATATCTGAGGCAATACAAAATGCCCAATCAGTTGTCATCTCTTCCATTGATGTAAGAAGCCCCGATGCAGGGCCTTTGCGATAATCTGAATCTATAACCGTTTTTATTCCCTCTATTTTGTGATGGTCATGCCTGGTGCTGATAATTGTTTCTCCAAATAGAGGAGATACAATTGAAACAACTCTCTCCAAAAGTGAGATGCCGTTTATGGATAAACCTGCCTTGTCTGTACCCATGCGAGTTGAATCGCCGCCGGAGAGTATCACTGCAGTGGCGTTATCAATTGCCTTTAAGGGTGCGCTGTTGTCTATTATGGGTGAGGGGTTATCCATGTAGCCTTTCCTTGAGTGGATTCTTTTTTCCATATTGGTACGGTTTTCTTTAATTCGTCTATGGCAAAACTGCACGCCTTAAATGCTATGTCTCTGTGCACAGAACCTACAACTATTAATACTATATCCTCGCCGGGGTAGATCCTGGTAACCCTATGAATAATTCTTATGTCAAGTATGTCGTAATTATCTTTTACATAGTTACTGAGTTTTTTAAGCTCCCCAAGTGCCATACCTTTATATTCTTCAAAGTCCAGGTGTTTAACTTCTCCCCAACGGGAAAGATTTCTGGCGCTGCCTACAAAGGCAACAATGCCCCCCATGTTGAGAGAGGTGTCTTTTAGTAGTTCAATTTCCTTGTTTATATTAAAATCTTCTTTTTGAATTCTTACACTAGGGTTCATTTTAATCTATCCTCCCGAGAAAGGCGGCATGACTGCAATCTCGTCGCCTGCACTTAGTTCTATGTCGCCTCTTACCTGCTCCATGTTGACTGCTGTCATGTAAGGTATGTTAGAGGATTTTAAATATTTTTCCTCTAACAGGTCTTTTATATGAGAGAGCCTATTGTTACTGCCAAGTTTTATATAAACCTCTTTTGCGCCAGAGTTATCTGCCAAAGGGCCAAAAAATAAAACCTTAACCTTATCCATTTGACTCTCTCTTCCAATCACCGCTCTTGCCTCCTTGTTTTGATAAAAGTGTGACATTTTTTATTTCCATAGTTTTATCTACTGCTTTGCACATGTCATAAATTGTAAGTAGGGCGGTGGTCACTCCTGTTAGAGCTTCCATCTCTACTCCCGTTTTGTCGTTTGACTTAACTGTAACAATACATTCTATTGATGTCTCGTTTGGTTCTGTAAATCCTACTTCTACTCCTGTTATGGCTATTTGGTGGCACATGGGAATAAGGTCGGGAGTTTTTTTAACCGCCATAACGGCTGCTACATTGGATACCGTATATACATCACCTTTTTTAATTTGTTTTTCTTTTATAAGTTTTAGAGTTTCTTTTTGCACTGTTATAAGGCCGCTGGCCACTGCAATTCTGGTTGTTACATCCTTCTCTGATATATCAACCATTCTGGCGTTGCCTTCTTCATTAAAATGCGTAAGTTTGTTCATTATCATAATCCCTTTTTTTATTTATGCTGCGTTAGTTTTTTTAATCATTCTTGTTAATTCTACACTTCCGTCTTTAAGGTTTACTAGCCTGGTGCAAAGGTTAGAGTCATCTTTGTTATGACTTGCCATGATAACGGTTATGTTCCACTTTGTTTGCAGCGATTTAATATATTCAATTACCGGTACTCGGCGCGACTCATCTACCTTGGATAGAGGTTCGTCAAGAAGCAGCAGGGCGGGTTTGCTTGCCAGAGTTCTTGCAAGGACTATTAGTTGAGCTTGACCTCCTGATAAGTCTTTGGGGTAGAGATTTAAAAGGCTTTTTATACCTAGTTTATTTACAATTTCTTCTGTCTCCATGGCGTTGTCTGATGCAAAGTCAATATTCTCTTCTGCAGTTAACCAGGGGAAGAGGGTGTTATGCTGGGCAATATATCCTACCTTTCTTAATTCAGGGGGCAGGTTTGTTTTTGTCATGGTTTCTAGGCCGCTATCAAAAAAAGCCTTCCCTATGTAAGTTATTATCCCTCTATCGGGGCTGTCAATTCCGGCTATCAGCCTAAGCAGGGTTGATTTGCCCGAGCCGTTTATTCCGGTAAGCATCGTAAACTCCCTACCTAACCTTAGGGATATGTCTAGTTTGAATTGTCCCAGTTCTTTTTTTACTTTTGCAACAAACAAGGTTTCTCTGCTCCTTTCACTGAATAAACAAGAGTAAGTATTATTAAAGATATAATTATCATTATGCCCGACATCACTCCGGCGCCGGCGTAGTTAAGGGTTTCTACATTTTCATAAATTGCAATGCTCGCCACTTTGGTCTCTCCGGGTATAGACCCTCCTACCATGAGAACTACTCCAAACTCCCCCAGAGTGTGGGCAAAGGCAAGCAGCGCGCCTGTGAAGATTCCGTCCCTGCTCAGGGGCATTATTACTTTTAAAAAAGTTGTTTTTTTGTCTTTACCCAGCGACCTTGCCGTCTCTATGTATTTATTATCTACGGACATAAAAGAGTTCTGTATTGGCTGCACGGCAAAGGGAAAACTATACAAAATGGAGGCAACCACCAACCCGGTAAAAGAGAAAGCCAGGGTAGAGCCTGTTATATTAAAGTAGAGCTCTCCTAAAGGCGAGTTTGCTCCTGTTGATATAAGAAGTATAAAACCCAAAACAGTTGGTGGCAGAACCAGGGGCATGGCAAAAATTGCATTAACTAGCGACTTACCTCTAAAACTCTTATAGGTAAGCCAGTAGGCTGTAGGTATTGCAATAAGCAGCAATAAAACCGTTGTTACCAGGGAGAGTTTTATTGAAAGAATTATTGCAGTCCAATCTATGTTATTTAAAAGTGTCATTTTATTTATATATCTCCATTTGCGTAAGTAACGTAACCGTAAGATTTAAGAAGCCCGCGTCCTTCACTTGAGAGCAAGAAGTCTCTAAAGGACAGGGAGAGGGGACTTTCCTTTATTATTACTCCGCTTTGCTCAATAGGGCTGTATGATTTTTTGTCTATAACCTGAAAGGGTTCTTTTTTGCATCTCAAGGTTTGCTCTGATATAAGTGCTGCGTCCACATTTCCGCTCTTTGCAAAAAGAAAAGCCTGAGCCACACTTTCGCCGTAAATAATCTTGAGAGGGTTTTTAAAATACAATTTATCCAGCGCCTCTTTTGCAGCCCTTCCATATGGCGCGGTTTTAGGGTTTGCCATTGATATAAGGGGGAGGTTTGTTTCCTCTAAGTTAACACCCGGCCTGGTCCACAGGGCCAGCGACCCCCTGGCAAAGCTGAATAAATTACTACCTTTAGCAAACCCCCCTGAGGTTAATAGCTCCGGGTGGTGACTGTCGGCAGAGAGGAATATATCAAATGGCGCTCCCTCGGTTATTTGAGAATAAAGTTTTCCCGTAGAACCTGCAATGAGTACTACCTTTGAACCGGTTCTATCACCGTAGAGATTTGCTACGGCCTGCATGGGGCACAGGCTGCTGCTTGCAACAGCTACGATTAGTTCCCCAGCCTTTGCCGCTCCAACAGTAGAAAGTATTAAAAATAAAAAAATAATAATCAGGTTTTTCATTATCCGCCTATTTGAATCATTTGTTTTTTAAGGTTGTTTGAGTCTAAGTTGTATGTGCCTATCTCCGGCTTCATCTGTACGGATTTATCTATTAGCTTGATAATCTCTTCTTCTTTATTAGCGCTGCTTCCCCTTAATATCTTTTTGAGGTTGACCTCGCTATCTGTTGGCAGGCATGACCTTAGCATTCCTTCAGAGGAAAGCCTAACTCTGTTACAATTCTGGCAGAACCTGCTGCTCATTGGCGATATAAAACCAACTTCACTGCCGCCAGTTGTCTTTATGTAAAAGGCAGGGGAGGGGGTTTTTGTTTGGTCTTCAAAGTCGTTCATGTCATTTATATCAAAGTGCTTTTTAACATCAGGGTCTTTTAAAATATCACCGACTTCTATATAACTATCTTGCCAGTTAAAGCCCTTTGTCATTGGCATTGCTTCTATAAACCGAACAATTAGGCCTCGCTCCTCGGAGAAGCCAATGATGTCAGAAACCTCGTGGTCATTAATACCCTTGAGCAGTACTGTATTAAGTTTTATTGGCTCCAGCCCCGCATCCTTAGCGGCCTCAATGCCTTTTAATACATCTGTTAGTTCTCCTCCTGTAATCTGCCTGAAGGTGTTTTCGTTCAGACTGTCTATACTTATATTAATCCTGTTGAGTCCTGCTTCTTTTAACCCTCTGGCATGCTGCTTAAGAAATATTCCGTTTGTAGTTATAGCTATGTCGTTTATCCCTTCTATCTCTGAAATCATTCCTACCAGGTCGCTTATGTCGCTTCTAAGAAGCGGCTCTCCACCGGTGAGGCGCACTTTGGTTACGCCGAGTTTTGCAGTTATTCTTGCAAGTTCAGTGATTTCTTCATAGGTTAGTAATTCATCTTGTTTGTTTACCCCGTAGTGTACGCTGGGCCTACAGTAAGTGCACCTGAGGTTACATTTGTCGGTAAGAGATATGCGCAGGTAATTGATAGACCTGCCAAACTTATCGGTAAGAACTTCATTATTATTTTTTATTACGAAGAGATTATCCATAACTTTTATATTTGCAAAACCAATGCCATAATAAAAATATAAAAAACGCAGTGTTATCAACGGCTTTACTAAATTGCGGAAAACCGATTATGACTAAATTTTAGGCAGTTTTGTTTCTTTTGCAGAATTATTAGACTATTCACGAAGTTCTTAACAAGGCGATGGAGGCAGGTGAAGTCATTCCCGTTGCTGAAAAGCTAGTTTTATAGGTCGATTTTTTTAATATCTTTAAAGGAGTTGTGTAATATAAAACTGAGAGTCCTGTATAGGTAATATTACCTATACAAAACAGGGGTTATATTTGTTATAAAATTAATTGACACAATATTAGTTGGTATTATATAATTTTTCATATTTACTACCCCTTTAGGTAGGTAATGTTTTGCAAGGTGGGGGTAGGGTAGTTTTGCAAAAAAAAATATTACATAAAACTTTCTTCTCATCCCGATGTTGTGATAGCTGAAAATTTTTTATAACCACTATATTTGATAAGAATAAACTGAGTTTAAAGACCTTAAACCCATTTAATCACCTTATGTTGGTTTTATATTAAGGGGTGCGGAGGAAGTGGTTTGTAGAGGTATTGTAATGAGTTGTAATTAGTGACTTTGTTTTGATGACCTATATCTTTTATTTAGGATTATATAAATTGTGATTTGATTATAAAAATCTAAAACTAAACTTTTTTAAAACAGGAGGTCTCATGTTTAGAGGCGACGACTTTAAAGAGAATAACTTTTTTAGTACTATATTATTAGAAAGGTACTATAAGCTTATTCCCCTCTTGTTTTTGTTTATAATTCTTTGTTTTATACCTCCTGAGGCCAAGGCCATCGGATATCTTCTCTACGATAACGGTTGCGGTAACTCACCTAGTGATCCCAACCCCTGTATGAGAACTCTTTCCTGCGACATTCAGGGAACTGACTATCCAACAACTGTATATGCCTATAAGGGCGAAACCCCTAGAAATCAGGGGGCAGCGGGTATCTGCGACATGGTTCATGTAAGATGGCACGCAGGCGCCAGATGTCAGGAATCAGGCTCCAGATACAACGCACTTATTTGGGCACCAAACAACACAGCTAACTACACTTATGCCAAGAATTCGGACACAGAGTGGTATAACAGCCCTGACGCTGGTCTCGCCTGCGGAACCAATGTGTCATCAATACCAACAAACATAATTAGAGTAGTAGAGCCTCCCTACGCAGCGGGTAATCAGCAAACAACCCCTACTATGGATGTGGATTTTTTCAATATGGATTCATCGGACTTTCCTTATGTTATTCAGGGTACAGCTCAGGTCGATATAGAGTGGGGCTTTAATGTAGCAGGAGTTGAAATTTCTGTTGACGGAGGCGCCACATGGGCCAATGTTGATACCTGTACAGGCTGCGGCGGAGCAGACGCTACATGGACCTATTCATGGGCCGATCCTGGCCCAGGTGACTACTATATCTTAACAAGGGCGACAGATAGTGGTGCTACCCAAGAGTTTGTTTACAGAGGTGATGTTCAGGCTAACGGGCCAATCAATGGTAAGGATATTCCCGTAAGAGTGCACGCTTCAGCCCCAGTTGACACAGTAGCTCCTAACTTTGCAGGTCTTATAACCGCTTCAGATGCAGGTACAGGAGGAGCCATTAACCTTGGCTGGCATCCGGCTCATGATCAAAGTCCCGCAATTACATACAATGTTTATATTGCTACTACTCTCGGTGGGCAGAACTTTGGTGCCCCTGACTTTACTACTACTAACAGTTCAGGTTTTACAGTTACAGGGCTTAGCGATGGTACTCCATATTTTATAGTAGTTCGCGCAGAGGATAGCCTTGGTAACGAGACCACCACCAACTTCGGCGGTATGGTAGAAATAGAAGATATTACGCCAACTACCTCGGCAGCTCCTACGGCTGGTAGGGTTCAGTTTACAACAGAAAGATTTTATATAAATGAGACAGCGGGCACTGCCACAGTAGAAGTGTCTCGCACAGGCGGAAGCCTTGGCCTTGTAAGGGTTTCCTATGAGACAACCGAGGGCGATGCTACGGTTGATGCTGATTATACTCATGTTGAAGGTATACTTTCATGGGCAGACGGAGATGCAACTAACAAGAGTTTCATCGTACCTATTTTAGATGACGGGCTTTCTGAAGGTAGTGAGTTCTTAAATGTAAGGCTCTTTAACCGTGCAGGTGGCATTGAATTTGGTAACCCTAATGCTGCGTGGGTATTAATAGTTGATGATGAAGGAGGAGGTAGTGATGTAACTGCCCCTGCAGCATCGACAATTTCCACATCTAACATTACATTCCAGTCTGTTGATCTTTCATGGACCGCTCCCGGTGACGACGATACCACTGGTACGGCGCTTGGTTATGATATTAGGTATTCTACAAGTGGTGCTATAAACGAGGCAGCTTGGGCTTCGGCCACTGAAGTATCAGATGAGCTCTTTCCTTCAGCTGCACCAACTGCAGAGACCTTTACTATTCCCGGACTAGCTTCAAATACCCAGTACTGGTTTGCCATAAAGGCTTTTGATGAGCAGTTTAACTGGTCTACTATTTCTAACTCTCCAACGGCAACAACTTTAACAGAGGCAAGAACCATTATTTCATCAAACGCAGCTACGGCTGATTCGAATGATACGATTACTGCCTATGCTTACTTTGCAGGTGACACGGACTTTGATGGATCAACAGCCTTTGAATGGAACACGGCAGACTCATGGCCAGGTACAACTACCTGCGGCTCAGAGACTTCTGCTTCGCCAAGAAGTTGTCCTATTGGTAGTTTAAGCGCCAATACAGATTATTATTTTAGAATAACTCACACAGATGCCGATGGTGTAGTAGGCACTAATCCGGAAGTACTAGGCCCAATACCTACCCGTCCGGCAAGTCCTGGGACCCCTACATTTAGCGGTACTACCTCTAACAGCGTCTTTGTTAACTGGACAGCTCCAGCTGGAGGTACAGACACTTATGCTCTTGAGAGTTCAGATGACGACAGTAACTGGGTACAAGTGGATTCCGGTATTACAGGTCTTTCATATAAAGTTGTAGGTCTTAACCCTAGTTCTGCAAAGTACTTCCGCGTAAAGGCTTCTAATGCTTCAGGAAGCGGTGCACCTTCTGCTTCGGCAAGTGTGGGAACCTCTGCTTGCGGTAGTCCGTTAATAATCTCACCTAACTCTATAGCTGCCTCAGGCGCTTGGACTAACTTAAGCCCAAGAGTTATACAGGATAGTGATGATGGTACTATCGCTGTTATTTCAGCGGGGAATCCTGATTCAATGACTGCTGGATTTTATAGTAGTTCCTGTTATACAGGTGCTACAATTGACTCGGTGACTGTTCATGTTCGTGCAAGAATGGGTACTAACCAGGAATTTTTAGACTGGGGCCCTACTGGATACTTAAGTGGTACGACAGTGCTTATTAACTCAACTTATGCAACTTTAACTGATTTTAATAAGGCTTGGGCAACCAATCCTGCAACTGCAGGAGCTTGGACACCTGCCGAAGTAGATGCTCTTCAGGTTGACTTTACAAAAACAAGCAGCCAGGGTACAGGTACTCTTGATGTGTCTGATGTCTGGGTTGAGGTTGCATATTCCGGCGGAGATTCAAACCCGCCAACAGGTACAGCTATTACCGGTGCTGCAGATGCTGCAACTGATGGTGAGGTAGATCTAACATGGAGTGCTGGTACAGATGCAGAAGGTTCAAACCCAGTAGTCTATAATGTTTATTATCAAACTACTGCAACAATTAACTTTGGCACAGCAACTAAGATTGCCGGCCTAAGTGGAACAAGCACAACAGTTACCGGCCTAACTAATGGTCAAATTTATTACTTTGCAGTAAGAGCTGAAGATGCTGTAAGTAACGAAGATACAAACACGACTGAGCTAAGTGCTACGCCAAGTGACACTGTAGCTCCAACAGGCACTGCCATAACAGGAGCTGCAGATGCTGTAACTGATGGCGAGGTAGACTTAACATGGTCTGCTGGAACTGATTCCAGTGGTCCAATTGTTTATAATGTTTATTATCAGACCACTGCGACAATTAACTTTGGAACTGCAACTAAGATTGCCGGCCTAAGTGGAACAAGCACTACGGTAACAGGTTTAACTAATGACCAAATTTATTACTTTGCAGTAAGAGCTGAAGATGCTGTAAGTAACGAAGATACAAATACAACTGAGCTCTCTGCTACACCAACATTAGGAGCTGATGTAAACCCTCCAACAGGCACTGCCATAACAGGCGCTGCAGACGCTGCAACAGACGGAGAGGTAGATATTACATGGTCAGCTGGTACAGATGCAGAAGGTTCAAATCCAGTAGTTTATAATGTTTATTATCAAACAACTGCAACAATTAACTTTGGAACTGCAACTAAGATTGCCGGCCTAAGTGGAACAAGCACAACAGTTACTGGCCTAACTAATGGTCAGGTTTATTACTTTGCAGTAAGAGCTGAAGATTCAGTTG
>CBDUXU010000067.1:0-10092 GCA_965371285.1 uncultured bacterium
TGATGGTTCTTTTGCACTGCTTTGTAATTGGGGCTTGGCGCAGAAGATAAATATTACAATAGAAATAGGGTTTTTGCAAGAGGGAATTAGCTATGACCACCATATTTGATGTAAAATATCTCAAAAAGTGCTCTCTGGGGCTAGTTATAGCTGTTTTTTTGCTTTTTTTTGGCTTTGTTGACTTTCTAGGTGACATGAAGTCAGAGAATATGTGGAGCGATGCCCACAGGGGCACTAATAGTGGAGAGATTATTGTAGTCCTAACCGGCGGAAACGGCAGGGTGGCAAGTGGTTTGGAGCTGCTAAAGGCAAGCGCAGATTCGGTGATGATTATTAGCGGAGTTAATGAAAATGCTGGGATGAGTTCGATTTTTGCAAATTACGATTTAGGTCACTTAAAAGGGAGGATTTTCTTAGAGAAACAATCAAAAAGCACTTACGGAAATGCCGAAGAGGTATCTGATATGATAGAAACCTTATCAGTGCTCGGCGGTATAGAGGTAGATTCAATAACCTTAGTTACTTCTCCTTATCATATGTATAGGGCTAGTTATACCTTTAGAAATGTATTCCCTGATCATATAAAAATAAATAATCACCCAACTGTTAGAAGGGATGTCTTTTTAGAGGATTGGCACAGAAGGGGAGGGTTTGTTTCTGCCTTGAAAGAATATTTAAAGTCCTATATTTATTATGTGAGATTGTCTTTTAGGTAGGTACTGAGCGTTTTAACTTTAAAAAAGTTATGAGATTATGAAAGATATAATAAAAATCAAAACAAAATTTTATTTATTTGTAGTGACAGTAATGCTGTCAGTGGTGTTTGTACTTGTACATGGAACAAATACTGTTGCAATTTCAGCTGACCAAAAAAGTGATGCTTCATGGACTTACAAAGATTCAGAGAGATATAAGAAATTACCTAAGAAAGATAGAGAGCGTATTGACAAAAGTAACGCTAGCATAGAAGCAGTTAGAGACCATTTGAGGTCAAATTATAAAGTAGCAGTAGGGAGTAGTATAAAAGTTGAGCTAGATAAGAAAGGTAATTTGAAAAGTGTGTCAGCTAGAGGGGATTTCACACCTCCCGACCTTAATATAAAACCTAAAACAGACGAAGACTACATGAAAATTGGTAACGCCTTTATAAATAAAGAAAAGAAATTAATTGGACTTGTAGATAAAGATATGAAAGTTGTAATCAATCCCAAAATAGGTCAAGTTGTAGGTGCAAAGTTTTTTGATTAGGGTATAAATATTGCAAAATATAGGGTCGGCGGGGGGGGGGGATGAGAATTACCCCGCAAGGTGTTGTTGAGTCTATAAGACTGCGTATAGCATTATCAGACCCAGAAATTATATCAGTAATTAAACAGACATCGGAAAGGGACTTGCAATCAGAAGATATTGAAGATGCCTTAAAAGCAAAAATATTAAGTGATGGTAAGGCTTTGTACATGGAGCATTATAGCTATATAAGGGTTGGTACTCAGAATAACAAAAGTCCTGAGGAAGCTTTTAAGGATATGATGATTAATAGTGAAGTTATCATAAGGAGTATGTCTGTAGAGCGTGATTCTCCCTATGTAAGGTGGAGTGTTTTATTTGGTCAGTGGTGGTTTACAATAGACGCCCTTACAGGTGATATCTTAGATATGGGTTTTAAGTACCCCATAATTGATTAGTTCTTAGAGTTATATATACATAAAATATAAAAAGCTTAAATTTGTTTAAAAGAAAACAACTTATGAAATTTAAAGATAAAATATTATTTTTTTATAATTACTGCGCTGCCCTCAACTGTAACCCTGTCATCGGCGATAAGCCCTATTGCTTCGGGATAAATTTTATGTTCTTCCACAAGTATTCTCTCCGATAAACTCTTTTCTGTGTCGCCTTCCAGGACGGGCACTTTTCTTTGCAGTATAATCGGTCCCGTATCCACTCCGTCATCTACAAAGTGGACCGTACATCCCGACTCTTTAACTCCTGCGTCTATGGCTCGCTTTTGGACATTTAACCCTGGAAACTCCGGCAGCAGGGAGGGGTGTATGTTGACAATTTTTAAGGGAAATGCCGCTGTAACTGTTGGAGAGATTATTTTCATAAACCCTGCAAGTACTACCAGGTCAACCTTATTGTCTTGCAGTGTTTTTATTAACTCACTATCAAAACTTTCTTTATCGGGAAATTCTTTTTTTGAAATCACTTTGGTAGGAATGTTATGTTTAGAGGCTCTCTTCAGGCCGTAGGCATCGGACAAGTTACTTATAACAATTTTTATACCGGCATTTATTTTGTTTGCGACTGTTGCATCTATAATTGATTGCAGGTTCGAGCCTCTGCCTGATATGAGTACTGCTAGGTTAAGCATATTTTTTTATCCCAAGTATATAATATAAGCAATGGTAATTGCCCAAAGAGCAGTGTTGATTATTGTCGGCACATCAGAGAGTATGTCTCTCTCAGGCATTCCGCCTTCTTTTTTCATATAAATTATATATAGGTACCTGAATAATCCGTAGAGGACAAAGGGAATAGTGTACCTAAGGTTCTCGGTTCCAAAGCGGCTGACCGTCTCAATGGATATTGTGTATAAGGAATAAGTAATAAGGGTGGCGGCAGTAACTATTGCTATCATTTGGTCAAGTAGTATGGTGCTGTAATTTGTTAATACATCCCTGTGGTCAGCGGAGTCCTCTCCTAGGAGGTTTACCTCATGCCTGCGCTTGCCTATAATAATAAATAGGGCAAGTAACATGGTACATAGAAGCAGCCAGCTCGATATTGTAACACCTATGGCTATAGCCCCTGCTGCCGCCCTTATAACAAATCCCGATGCAATAATAAGCAGGTCAACGATAGCAATATGTTTTAGAAAAAAGCTGTAGGTTATAAAAAGTGTCAAGTAGGAGATAGATATAATAGCAAAGTTTGTGTTTATGTATAATGCGCCAATAATTGCTCCCATTGCCAGAAGGATTGCAATCGGCAGTGCCAGCCCTACGGGCAGGTGGCCTGAGGCTATGGGCCTCTTTGATTTTACAGGGTGAGTTAAGTCTCTCTGGCGGTCTTGTATGTCGTTTATGATATAAACGGAGCTCGATAGGGCAGAGAAAACCAGAAAAGCAAAAACTGCCGTGCTTACTGCTTCCATGTTGGTTAGGTTGCCGGAGAATATTAGGGCTACAAAGAGCAGCCCGTTTTTTATCCACTGGAAGGGTCTCATGGTGGAGGTTATTAGGTTTAGTTTTGTAGAGAACATTTTATATTTCTGCCTACTTAGGTTTTTCTGTAAAGTTATAAAATTTACTTATAAATTACAGCACTTTTGTTTGTCTTTTTATTGTTTGCTTTTATAGTGCCAATAACAAAGGCTTTCTCTTTTAGTTTCTTAAGGGTGGCGAGGGTAATGTCAGCATCTTTTTTAGCAACAATTACTACCATGCCTATACCCATGTTAAATGTCTTTAGCATTTCTTTGTCTTTAACATTGCCTTTTTCCTGAATCAATTTGAATATTGGTGGCACGGTCCAGGATCCTTCTATTATTTCTGCTGATAACCCCTTGGGCAGTATTCTTGGAATGTTTTCCGTAAGCCCCCCGCCGGTTATATGAGCCATGCCTTTTACGGGAACTTTTTTAAGCAGGGCTAATATGGATTTTACATAAATGCGAGTGGGGGTTAGTAGCATGTCTGATAATTTCTTTTTAAAACCCTTAGGCGTGGTGCCTAGTTTTAACTTGCCTCTCTCCAAGAGAGCAGCCCTTGCAAGTGAAAAGCCGTTACTATGAAGTCCGCTCGATGTTATGCCAATAATAACATTACCTGATTTTATTCTGCTGCCGTCAATAATTTTATTTTTATCAACTACGCCAACTGTAAAACCGGCTAAGTCATATTCTCCCCGTTTGTAAAACCCGGGCATCTCCGCCGTTTCTCCGCCAAGGAGGGCACAGCCTGCGTCCCTGCATCCCTTTGCGATACCTTTTATAACTTCATAACCTTGTTTGGCGGTTAACTTGCCTGTTGCAAAATAATCTAAAAAGAAAAGAGGTTCTGCCCCTGAAACTATTATATCGTTAACACACATGGCTACTAAGTCCACTCCCACAGTGTCATGTTTGTTGGATAGGAATGCCAGTTTTAATTTTGTTCCGACCCCGTCGGTAGAGGATATGAGGATAGGGGATTTCATGGATTTGAAGTCGCCTCGGAAAAGCCCCCCAAAACCGCCCAGTGACCCCATAGAACCGGCCCTGGCAGTGGATTTTGCCAATGGCTTTATTAGGTTTACCAGCTTTGCCCCTTCCTCAATATTGACTCCTGAGGCGGTGTAGGACAGGGAGGCGTCTTTTTGCTTCTTTTTCATGGAGTTAGAGTAAACTAAGAGAGTTTTAAAGTCAATATAAAGGAGCAGTTTCTTTATATTTAAAATATTTTAAGATAATTAAGCCAACTAATATTTTTTCTTTTTTATTTTTACCGTTTTGGGTAAAATGTCAATAATTTGTAGCAATATCAAGTAGATATAGAAAATACAGTATTTCGTATAGGTTTTTTAAATGCTTGACATGCAAATTGACTGTTGTATAATGTAGTCGATGTTACAGTTGTTACAATTAGATACAAGAGTGCCTCGGGATTTTGCAGCGATTAAGACTAACAGTTCTTCACCGGAGGCGCCTTAATTATATATAGTACGGTGCTGGGTTGTTTGTTAAAAAATTAAATTATGACTTTCAGCCCAGACGAACTTCAATGAATCAGTTATACAATCTAAGGGGGTAAAACGATGGAAATCACAGAAGTTAACGTATTACCAGTAGATGGAGATGAAAAGCTAAAAGCTTTTGTAACTATAAAGTTGGATGGATGTTTTGTTATAAGAGATGTTAAGGTCATAAAAGGTAACACAGGTTTCTTTGTGGCAATGCCTGCAAAGAAGATGAAAGACGGTACCTATAGAGACCTTGCACATCCACTTGACAAAGGTACAAGAGACAGGTTCGAAGGTACAGTGTTAGACGAATATAAAAAGGTA
Source organism: uncultured bacterium (assembly GCA_965371285.1). GTDB lineage: Bacteria > Desulfobacterota > GWC2-55-46 > GWC2-55-46 > DRQE01 > CBDUXU01. Next base: position 5,047 of record CBDUXU010000067.1, read on the forward strand.
AGACCTGAGGATAACGCGGGGTTTGTTAAAGCCATCGCTTAAAATCCGGATTATCTTTTTTTAAATATAAAACCCCTATAGTATTTTATAATATTATAGGGGTTTTTTTTTGCAGTTTATTAATATTTTTTTAAGTAGAGATTTTTTTAATATAAGTTAATCATGCGCAGCTCTCGCCCGGGTGGTATCCTCGTGCTGAGCAAGTCCCTTATCATCTTGACACTTTATTAGTGGCTAAGTACAGGCTAAATACTGAAAAATATTGCATATTTAACTAATCTATGAGTAAAATAGATGGTGATATTCAGCAGTAAGCTCTAAGTAGTGGCTGGTTGCTGTTACCATTATAATTAATTACTCATGAGGAGGTTTTACTTGAAAGGTGTAATTCTGGCAGGAGGGCTTGGCTCAAGGCTTAGTCCGTTAACAAAAGTAACCAATAAACATCTTCTGCCTGTTTATAAAGTTCCAATGATTTATTATCCTATTCAGTGCCTCGTTAATGCCGGCATTGAAGAGATACTTATAGTCACAGGAGGGAGCAGCGCGGGAGACTTCTTAAAACTTCTGGGCAACGGCAAAGAGTTCGGGCTGAAACATCTAAACTATACTTACCAGGAAGGTGAAGGTGGAATTGCCGATGCACTTAGTTTGGCTGAACACTTTGCCGAAGGAGATAGTGTCTGCGTAGTGCTGGGAGACAACATAATAGAAAATAATATTATAAAAGAAGTAGAGGCATTTGAGAGGCAAAAAGCCGGTGCAAGAATAATAGTCAAGCAAGTGGAAGACCCTGAGAGGTTTGGAGTCCCTGAAATTGATGGAGACAAGATTGTAGGTATAGAAGAAAAGCCCTCTAAGCCAAAATCAAATTATGCAGTGACAGGTTTGTATATGTTTGACAATAGCGTTTTTGAGTTTATTAACACCCTGGAGCCTTCGGCAAGGGGCGAGTTAGAGATTACCGATGTTAATAACATCTATATTAAAAAGGGCAATATGACCTGGGGGGAGTTAGATGGCTGGTGGACTGACGCAGGCACATTTGAGTCACTCCTGGCAGCTAATAATATGGTGCAAAAAACCGGAGCTAACAAGGTTTAACTTATGAAGATTATTATAACAGGTGCAGGCGGCATGCTTGGCAGCGCTCTAGCCAGCCGCTTTGCAGGCAAAAATGACAAATATGAAGTTATAGTCCTGAGTAGGGCTGACCTTGATATAAGGGATTTAGAAAAGATTAAAGAAGTATTCAAAGCTAGCAAACCTGATGTTGTCATTAACGGAGCTGCCTATACGGGAGTAGATAAGGCTGAAAGGGAAAGGGAACTTGCCTTTGGGGTTAACTCAGATGGGGTGGAGAATTTAGCAATATGCGCAAGTGAGGTAGGGGCAAAACTTGTACATTTCTCTACGGATTTTGTTTTTGACGGAAGCGGGACAAAACCTTATAAAGAAGATGATAGAACTTCGCCTATTGGTGTTTACGGAGAAAGCAAACTTGAAGGGGAGGCAAGACTTCAGAAAATCTCAGACAACTTTTTGATTATAAGAACCTCGTGGCTCTATGGCCCAAAGGGCAAGAACTTTGTAACCGCCATAATGAATAAGGTAACCTCTGAGAGTGAATTAAATGTGGTCTGCGATCAATATGGGTCTCCTACTTACACCATTGACCTGGCAGAGGCAACAGAGAAGTTATTAGAAAAGGACGGCAGGGGAATATACAATTTCTCCAATGACAGCGGAGAGAGTGGCATGAGTTGGCATGAATTTGCCGTAGGGATTTGGGGTCAGATGGTCTTTCGCGATATGCCTTACACTATAGCCAGTGTGGGAGAGGTGACAACAGAGCAGTACCCCACACCTGCCAAAAGGCCTAAGTATTCGGTTCTCGATACAGCTAAGTACACCGAGCTTACAGGAAGCAAACCTCCCGATTGGAAAGAGGCTCTTATTAGGTATTTTAATAGTTTGCCAAAAACTTTCCCAAATATGTAATAGATATATAACAGGTATATAAAAAAACAATTTAAACATTAAACACCAGACAGGACTAAGTTATGAACATTCTTATTACAGGAGGTGCCGGGTTTATAGGGTCTAACCTGGTTGACTATATGGTTAAAAAATATAGCGACTATAATATTATAAACCTCGACAAACTTACCTATGCAGGCAATCTTGAAAACCTGAAAGCTGTTGAAGGCAGTTCTAATTATAAATTTATAAAAGGTGATATTTGTGACAAGAGCTTTTTAGAAAAACTCTTCAAAGACCATTCAATTGATTCTGTTATGCATTTGGCAGCAGAGAGCCATGTGGACCGTTCAATTTTAGGGCCTGAAGAATTTATAGATACAAATATAAAAGGTACTTTTAACCTGCTTGAAACTACCAGAGGTGCTTGGGCGGATAGCAATGGCGGCTTTGGCGGCCATACTTTTCTCCATATAAGCACCGATGAGGTTTACGGTTCTATAGAAGAAGGGCTCTTTACAGAAGATTCTCCTTACAGGCCCAACAGCCCCTATGCGGCATCCAAAGCATCAAGCGACCATATAGTAAGGTCATATAATAAAACCTACGGTTTCCCGTCTATAATAACAAACTGTTCCAATAACTATGGTCCTTACCAGTTCCCTGAAAAACTCATACCCCTTGTGCTTTTAAATGCACTGGAAGGAAAAACCCTGCCTGTTTATGGTGACGGAGGAAATATAAGAGACTGGCTTTATGTGGAAGACCACGCCAGTGCTTTAGATGTGGCGCTTCATAAAGGCGAGAAGGGCAAGACTTATAATATAGGTGGTAATAACGAATGGAAAAATATTGATGTAGTGAAACTTATATGCACCATTTTAAATGAGCTCAATGAGAAGGGGGAACTTGAAAGTGAGCCTCCTGTTACCCCCTTTGAGAATCTTATAGAATTTATAAAAGACAGGCCCGGCCATGACAGGAGGTACGCCATAGATTCCTCGTTTATACAAAAGGAGCTGGGCTGGAGACCTGCTCATAGTTTTGAAGATGGTATTAGAGATACTATTAAGTGGTACCTTGGCAATATGGATTGGTGCAGCCATGTCCGCTCCGGTGAGTATAAGGCTTATTACGATTCTAATTATAAAAATAGAATGAAGGATAATAGCTAGTTATGAATATTTGTGTTATAGGTTCAGGTTATGTTGGTTTAGTTACAGGGGCTTGTCTTGCTGACTTTGGTCTTAATGTTACATGTGTTGATAATGATAAAAATAAAATAGACAAACTTAATAAACTTGAGATTCCAATATTTGAACCGGGGCTTAAGGAACTTATAGAAAAAAACTCTAATGAGGGAAGGCTTAAGTTTACAATAGGCCTTGCTGATAGTGTAGTTAAGTCTCAAGTTATTTTTATAGCGGTAGGCACGCCCTCTAATGAAGACGGCAGTGCCGACTTAGATAATGTTAAGTCAGTGGCCGGGCTCATTGCAGAGGCTATTAAGGGCAGCAGTAAAGACGACTATAAAGTTATTGTAACTAAGAGCACTGTCCCCGTGGGCACTGGAGATGAGTTATATAAAATTATAAAAGGCATTGTGGGAGATACTTTGTTTGATGTAGTCTCTAACCCGGAATTTTTAAAAGAGGGTACTGCTATAGAAGATTTTATGGGGCCAGACAGGGTGGTCATAGGCTCTAGTAACGAGAAATCATTCTCTGTTATGAAAGAGGTTTATGCCCCGCTGCTTAGCGAAGATGTTCCCTTTGTATTTACTGACCTTCGCTCATCGGAACTTATTAAGTACGCATCAAATGCATTCCTTGCTACTAAAGTTACTTTCATAAATGAGATGGCGAACATATGCGAAAAACTTGGAGCAGACATTTCTGTTGTTTCTAAAGGAATGGGGCTTGACCGTAGGATAGGTTCTAAATTTTTACACCCGGGCCCCGGGTTTGGAGGGTCTTGTTTTCCTAAAGACACGAGGGCAGTGTCGCGTTTTGCCAGTGAGGTTGGCGTTGAGGCCGAAATTGTTGATGCCGTAATTGATGTGAACAATAAAAGAATTGGATTAATGGTAGATAGAATAAAAAGCGCCTTAGGGGGCACGGTAGATGGCAGGATCATTGGGGTGTTGGGGCTTACTTTTAAACCTAACACTGATGATGTAAGAGAGTCTCCTGCAGTAAGTGTGGTTAACAAACTTCTAGAGAGTGGAGCCAAGATTAGAGCCTTTGACCCGGAGGGAATGGAGCTTGCAAAGGGTGAGATTAGCGGAGATATATCCTACTTAGAGAACGCATACTCGGCGGCAGAGGGCAGCGACTGTTTGGTTGTTTTAACCGAGTGGAACCAGTTTAAGGTTATTGATTTGGAAAAAGTTAAGGAGCTTTTAAAAACTCCTCTTATTGTTGATCTTAGAAATGTTTATAGAGTAGAGGATATGGTGAGGCTTGGTATTACTTACCATTCAATAGGCAGGCAATAGGCAGGCAAGAGGCAGGCAAGAGGCAGGCAAGAGGCAGAGAGTCGTTGCTATTTTTATTATTTTGAACTTTAAATTGAAAGGTTGTAATTTATGGGTATCTTAAAGAAAAGTCTAAAAAATGAAGACGGTGCTATTACTTTTAAAACTGCTGTAATACTAACAATAATAGGATTGCTTGTTTATGTTGGCTCTGTATATATCCCTCCTTATATGGATTACTATCTTCTTAGAGAGAAATTAAATTCAGAGGCCGGTTTAGCTCACATGTACACAAACAATGCACTGGCAAAACATATTTTAAAAGAAGCCGATGGCTGGGGCCTGGACTTAACGAGAGAGAACATTATTATAGATAGGCCTTATGGGGAGATATATCTCTCTTTTAAATATACCTATATATTCAACCTTTTTGACGGCAGGCATATTAATAAACATGTTTTTATGTATGAGGTCAGAGAAGATGTCGAAAGAGGCGGTTATTTAAGGAATGATTAAAGGAAAATCCCTTAAATAATTTTTTTTATTGCACTGTAGGGCAGCTTCTGTTATCATTATTAAGCTTTATATAT
>CBDUXU010000068.1:0-9890 GCA_965371285.1 uncultured bacterium
CCTTGTTTTTTCTCAGTAGTCCTTGCTTTATGAGGGGAGGGTTTGCGTTCCATTTGTGAAAAAGATTTGTTTATTTTTTTTAATACATCTTCTTTATTAATATCCCCTGCTATAACCAAAGTCATATTATTAGGTCTATACCACTTGTTAAAAAACTTAACCATATCATATCTTGTAAAAGAGGGTACTGTTTTGGTTGTGCCGATTACAGGATTTTTGTATGGATGGTCTTTGTAAGCAGTGGCCATTAATTCCTTAAACATTGCCCTAGAAGGGTCATCCCTGCCCATGCGGAGCTCTTCAAGAACCACTTCAAGTTCTTTTTTTAATTCGTTTTTATCAAATGTAGAGTTCTGGATTGCATCACTTAAAATATCCAAACCACTATCAAAATACCTGCTGGCAACATTTAAGAGATAAACTGTGTTGTCAGTTGATGTGTAGGCGTTTATATTACCTCCTGCTTCGTCAACTTCGCGGGCTATATCACCGACTCCCCGCCTTGCAGTACCATTAAAAAGCATATGTTCAAAGACGTGTGAGAGGCCGGCTTCCTCCGGGGTTTCGTCTCCGCTTCCAACCTGGACCCACATCTGCAAGGATACGACAGGGGAGGAGTGGTCTTCTTCTATTATTACCGTAAGGCCGTTGTCTAAAGTGGTTTTTAAAATATCCCTCTCAGAGGAATAGGCTAGGTAAATGGGAGTAAGAGCGAAACAAATAATTAGTAATAGTTTTTTCAAAAAGTTCTTCCTGACAAATATGTATTTTTAACTAAAGCAGATTATATCAAATATTTCTATGCCTTAAAAGTATATGTTCCACTCAATAGATGAATCGGTCTTGTAACGGCCAAAGGTTTTATCTCTAGTGATATTTATTTTAATACTTTTGTCTTTTGATACCCTGTAAAGGCCGCCAAATTTAAAAAAAGCAAGGTCATGTGTATCTCCCAGCATGTTGTGTATTCCTTTGCCCTGCATAAATATCTTAAAATCTTGCCCAATGGGACTTACAAATATGATAGAGGCGCCAAGTCCACCTGTATGGTTGTACTCATAAGCCCCGCTTACTAGAACTTCCGACTCAAGAAGGAAAGAGGTTGTACTTAAAAAGCCGGTTTTATATGTAACACCGCGAGCAATGTTTAGATTAAAGACAAGATGTTCTTCTTCATCCCTTAAAGTAGATTGTTTTAACCCAAGGTTAGTTCTCCATGACTGCGGCTTGAAAAATTTTCCCCTTGGCGATAGTGCGAATATATCTACAAATTTTAGCTCTTCAAGCTTCCACTGGCTTGTATCGGCATAAAACCTCACGGCGCCGCTTGCAAACTCAATGGCACTGCCCCTGCGGTATCCATCGTCGTGGTCAAGTATGTCATGGTAGGCAGCCCTGTACCTTAATTCAAAGTACTCTGAGTCTCTACGGATTCCGACACCTTTGGCAACTCTAGCAGATTTATGGCCATCTATTGGGTTTGAGGGGACAGCTATATCATAGCTAGTCTTTTTGGCTATACCAAGGTCTTTCCTGACTCTTAGAGTTGCTATAAATAATTTCCTGTACTTGGCTGGAGATAATTTCTCATCGAAATACTGTGCCTGTATATATTCTATTGCTGTGTCGAGTAATCTTATTTTGGTAGTTCTGTCCAAATCCATTTCTAAAACAGTCTTAGGGTCCAGTTTATTTTTTGTTATTTCATGAGCTACACTTTTCTCTTCATCAGAGAGGAGGTTTGCAATATGGTTCACCTTAGTTGCCTTGGAAGGGCGGAATGTGCTTTTTGCAACAGCTTCATTATCAAATACTTTTCTCACTGTATCCATTGGCACAACCCAGAAACCATCACCACCTATGTCGTCAGTAAAGTTTAACTCTGGCCGTGCCGCTTCCATTAAGAACATCAAGTTAAAGGAACAGTTTTCATCGAAAAAATAGTAGTATGAATAAACATAATGTAGTTCCCAGGCATGGCGTAGCATCCTCATTATTTCTTTTTTAGTAAAGTTAAGCTCATACTCCCAAATGTCCCTGAAACTAATGTCATTATATTCACTTACTTTGTCATAATAAGGCTGCACGGTATAACCGCCGGTATAAAAACCGAACAGGCCCCTTATGGCAAAGAGAAAACCTGAGTTTTCTCGAGTAAGGGCTGAGTAATTTATTGCCAATGATAGGAGTTTGCTTTCATACTTTGTATCAACCCTGATAAGAGTATGGCCGAACATTGACGCGGGATTATTCATGTGGGCAGTGGGGAAGACAAGGGCAGCTGACTTAGGCTCTGTTTTTACTATTATTTCCTTGAATTCTGTGCAATCAATCCTGGGCAGCTTATTTTCATCGATGTCAAGTTCTTCTTTAAGCCAGTGATATCTTGCCAGGAAGCGGCAAAGGGGGTGCTGCTTGTCGTCAGTTATTTCATTAAAAAAGCTGTCTATGGTGGCAGTTAACTCTGCCCTTGGGTTTGTTTTCCCCTCTGGTGCATTAAAAAACTTTGGGTCGTCTACGAGGCTTGTTTTTGGTGAGTCACCTTTATAGTGAAGAAGTATTTCCCAATAGCGTTTTTCATAGAGCTTCTTTGATAAAGCAGTCTCTATTAGAGATTCTTTGTACTGGTTAACTTCCTCTGCCTTTGTAAGGGCAGGGGAGGTTATTATAAATAAAAGGGTTACGGATTTAATGAAAAATCCGTAACCCTTTTTAATAATAAACAACTTCAATTGATTTTAACTCTCTCTTCCTTAGCTGATAAGAGTAACAATGCTTTCTATTACTTCATTATACTGGATATCTTCAGTTGCGTAAATTGAATCGAAGTTACCCTGAAGAAGTGCATAGAAATCAGTTTTCTTTCCTGTTTTAATATCAAGAAGCTCTGCAAGAGTCTCAATAGATTCACCTTCGCCCATGGCTATATCTTTTGCAAGATTATCCATGTTTTTAGCAACGAAGATTTCAGTTTCTTTTGAGACAAGTGATTTAAACTTCTTGCACCCCAATGTACCCATTGAAATACCGGTCCACTGAGTTGAACTGTGATCGTTTGTTGAATATGCTGTAATGTGGGTCAAAAGACCGTTATCTTCCCTGTCAAATGCCCTTGTACCAACACCGCATCCAAGATTATCTTGGAGCATGCTTTTGGCATCTGCTTGTACAGGCACCACGAGGGTTGCAAGTAGGGCAATTGCAAAAAATGTTATTAGTTTTTTCATTTATAATCTCCTTAATGTGTTAAGTTTTTTTTATAATTTTTAAAAACTTAGCTAATTATTGAGTTGATGTTGTCTAAAACACCTGAGGCATCTATATCGTCATGTGTGTAGATTGCATCAAAATTAAGCTGTAGTGCCGCAAAAAACATACCTTTCTTTGACGATTCAACATTCATCAGTTCTGCAAGGGCAGAGATTGACTCACCTTCACCCATAGCCATGTCTTTTGCGATGTTATCCATGTTCTTTGCCACGAAGATAAAGGTTTCTCTTGATGCCATCTGTGCCTGCTTGCATCCCAAAGTTCCTGAACTTACACCTGAAAGCTGTGTAAAGTAGATTCTATTGGTTGTACCTGCCAGCGTTTGGGAAAGGAATCCGTCGGAGATACCATCAAAAATCAAGGTACCAACCCCGCAACCCATGTTTCTCTTAACATCACCTGCCTGTGCACCCTGGACAGATACTGTGAGGAGCATTGCCGAAATTACTGCTAAAACTGCTAGTTTTTTCATCTGCTAAACCTCCTTAATGTTTTGTAGTTTATTAAGAAATAAACTAACAGTATTATCTTTTATATAAGGTCCTATGTCAAGGTTTTTATAGCTTTTAAGGGGGCGTAAGTTATTGATTTTATGGAGTTTTATTGAAAATAAAAAAGGCAGTTACTTAAATAACTAAGTAACTGCCTTTAAAAGTTAGATTGGAAATTATACAGATTCTTTAAGTTCGAAGTCTAAAAATTTTGCAAACTTGGCAGCAAATTTTGACTCTATTTCGTATCTTGGAGACTCTCTTAGTATCATATCTGTACCATCCGTGCTGCTTGCAGTAAGAGAGGTTTGATAGATTGTGTAGTTTTGGTCGGGACCTTTCCTTACGGTCTTTTCCAGTTTGACCCCGTTGTAATCTCCAAGAGGGGACTCTGTAGTTACAAAGGGTTTGATGAGGCCTTTAGTCCTGATTATTACTTTATTTTTCCTGTCAAATTGAACAGTTCTTCTCCATGATGTTACCACCATGCCAAAGGCAAAAACTGATGGTCCTAAGACTAAAAGTCTTCTTGTCATTGGGTCGCCTGTTGGTTTAGCCAAACCTCCAAGTCCTGCTAAAAACATAAAAGCGCCTACTACCAAAAATATTAGGGCGTAGCAGCCGCCGGTTTCTTTATAGTCCATTATATCGGGATTGTCTGTCTTTTTTATATCCATTTAATTAATGCTCCTGTATTTCGCTAGTTTTTATGTTGATTTAATATAGTATTTTTAACCGTTTTTTTCAACTCATTTGTAGCTCTACTTGCCGGTTACAAGTGAGGTGTTTTGTTTGAGAGGTATGTTTATAAGTATATGGCCAGCCAGTGTGTCCACTACATTTCCTTCTACAAGGATTTGAACAAAATTAATGGAACCAAAGCTAACCGTGGCGCTGTGCACTATTGAATAAATGGTTTGAAGCTCCCCGGAAGAACCTCCGCCGTGGCCCGTCATCACCTCTTTACTGAGGTTTACAAACACTGTATCTTTTTTAATTTTAACTCCCAGGAGTTTTGTACCCTTTGGAATTGTACCGGTTAAGTCTCTATCATCAGGGCCGGCAATTAAAGTGTTTAGTGCCATCTCAAGTTGCTCAGCCAAGGTGCCTTTATCTATAATGTGTCTTTCCGCCGTAATACTTTTACCTGACTTATCACTAAAATATACTTTTACAGTTCTCGTATCTCTGGTGCTTGTTGGCAGGGTTTTAGGAAGCAGGTCTTCTCCGTATAAATACATAATAACAATGCCTGCCACAAAGGTAAGCAGGGCAGAGGCTATAAGTGACCAAGGGAAATCTTTTTCAGTGTTTTTCTTTTTTGCTGTCATTGTAAGAGTTAAATTTAATAGTCAAATTTTAAGGAGTTCTACTTTGGAGAGTTTGCTGCCAAAGAAACTACCACCTATTTTTTTAAACCTTTCTGTAGAGTCTGTAACATAAAAATCATGCTCTGGGGCTCCGGTCTTGTCGTTTAATAGATTTTTTTCTCTAAGAGAAGACATGACTTTTTCAGCAGTTGCAACGGCAGAATCTATCAAAGTTACATCACTGCCCATTATATTTGAAATAGTGTTTTTTAGCAAAGGATAATGAGTGCAGCCCAGCACCAAAGTATCTATGACTATTCTATTGTCGCCAGCACCGCCACTAGTAGTTTTATATATAGAGAGGTACTTTTTTGCTACTTCGTCAGCAATATTGTTGTCTGTCCAGCCTTCTTCTGCAAGAGAAACAAAGAGGGGACAAGAGCGGCTTTTAACTTCTATAGAGTCATCAATGGAGCGGATTGCATTTGGGTAGGCACTGGTGCTTATTGTAGCTTCCGTACCGATAACTCCGATTTGTTTTGTTTTAGTGACACCGGCTGCTTTCTGGGCTCCCGGTTCTATAACTCCTATTACAGGTACGGCCAATGCGTCCCTTAGGTGCTCCAGAGCGTAAGCAGATGCGCTGTTACATGCCACGACTATGAGTTTTACACCTTTATCAATGAGTATAGTGCTAAGTTCGCGAGAATAACGAGTAACGGTCTCCCTGGATTTGATGCCGTAAGGTACGCGGGCAGTGTCCCCAATGTAGATAGTATCTTCATGAGGGAGCAGCTTTACTATTTCATGGAGGACGGTGAGGCCGCCAATACCGGAGTCAAATACTCCGATAGGCTGATTTTTATTTACTTGAGGTTTGGTTTTCATATACTGATTTAAGTAGTTAGTGCAAAGTGTTTTGTATAATCAGTGTATGGAATAGATGGTGACCTGTCAACGAAAAAACAGCTATTTGTGCTATAATAAACGGCAATTATGGAAAATTCAGAGATATCAGATAAACTTGCCACTATTGCAGACCTCCTTGAGATTAAAGGGGATAATGTTTTTAAGATTCGCTCCTACAGGAATGCTGCGGCAACAATCGATGGGCTTTCAATCACCCTTAAGTCTCTTGTAGAAAAAGACCCCAAGGAGCTCTTATCAATTCCCGGTATAGGTAAGGGCATATCTGAGAAAATTGTAGAGCTTGTTACTACCGGCAAGTGCACCTTTTTAAAAGAGATTCTAAAAGAAGTGCCAAAAGGTCTTTTAGAACTTTTAAAAATATCAGGACTGGGGCCAAAAAAAGTTGCCATGCTTTATGACGAAGCCGGCATTTCTACAATAAGCGCCTTAGAGAAGGCAGTGAAGGGTAAAAAGCTCCACGGTCTTCCAGGTGTTGGCGAGAAGAGTGAAGTCAAACTAATAAAAGCAATTGAAGATTATAAAAAGCTTAAAGCCTCTGCCGGCAGGTTTAAAATATCTATTGCAAATGAAATTGCAGAAGACATTAAGTCCTATTTAAGGGATTGCAGGTTTGTTTTAAAAGTTGACCAAGCAGGTAGTCTTCGCAGATGGAAAGAGACAATTGGAGACTTAGATATACTTGCAAGCTGCAAAAATACAAAAGATACGAAAGATGCCGACAAGATTATGGATTATTTCGTAAACTACAGCGGCGTCAAGGATGTAGTGCTTAAAGGTTCTACAAAAACCACTGTAATTCTTACTAACGGTCTTCAAGTAGATCTTAGAGTTGTGGAGAAAAAGAGTTTTGGTGCCGCCATGCAGTATTTTACCGGTTCTAAGGAACATAATGTTGTGTTTCGCGAGTACGCAAAGAAACGCGGCCTTAAGGTTAACGAGTATGGAGTTTTTGACAGTAAGGAAAAGAAGCTGGCAGGGGAGAGGGAAGAAGACATATACAAGGCAGTAGGGTTTAGGTGGATGGAGCCCGAGCTAAGGGAAAACAGCGGCGAGCTGATTGAAATAAAAGCCAAAAATAAAAAAAGCGCCTTACCTGACTTAGTTAAGATGTCAGATATAAAAGGCGACCTCCATATGCACACAACTGCCAGTGACGGGGCTAATACCATTTTGGAGATGGCGGAATCTGCCATGGAGATGGGTTATGAGTATATAGCAATTACGGACCACTCTCAGGCAGTCGGCGTGGCTCACGGGCTTAGCGAGAGGAGGCTGTTAAAACATATAAAAGATATTGACGCTGTTAATGAAAAACTTAAAGGTAGGAATTTCAGAATTCTAAAGGGGGCGGAGGTTGACATATTAACCGATGGAAGCCTGGATTACAGCCCTAACTTCCTAAAGAAACTGGACTGCGTGGTGGCAGCGGTACATTCTAATTTTAATTTAAGCGAAAAAGAAATGACAGGGAGAATAATAAAAGGCCTCAGCACAGGCCTTGTTAATATCTTTGCCCACCCAACGGGGAGGCTTATAAACCAGAGAGAACCTTACTCCCTTGATATGGAAAAGTTAATGGATTGCGCATTAGAGTTTAATGTAGCTATGGAAGTTAACTCTTACCCTATAAGACTCGACCTAAAGGACACTCACTGCCGACTGGCGATTGATAAGGGGCTAAAACTCTCCATTGCTTCTGACTCTCACAGCGTTATGGGACTATCTAACATAAAATATGGCGTTCATGTTGCCAGGCGAGGGTGGGCTTCGAGGGAAAATATTTTAAATACGATGACCATGGAAGATGTGTTGGATCATTTTAACAAACTATAATTAGTTTAATTACTGACAACCTTACCTTCAACTTTATCTACTTTTATTTTTGCAATCCTGTTTTTTTCTACATCTACAACAGTAAACCTGTGTGTCCCTGTTAAAACAAACTCCCCGCCTTTTGGAATTCTCTGAAGGCGAGCCAGCATAAAACCGCCTAAGGTGTTAAACTCTTCTATATCTTCATCACTAAAACCCAGTTCCAGTTCCTCTAAGTCTCTTATTGATGTAGCTGCCTCAATTATATAGGACCCGTCTTTGAGTTTCTCTATTTTGTCATCTTTAGCTTCGTCGTATTCATCTTCTATCTCGCCGACTATTTCTTCCAGTATATCTTCAATTGTAATAATACCATCCACATCACCATGTTCATCTATAACTATGGCAATATGGCTTTTTCTCCTTTGCATTTCTCTAAGGAGTTTACTTATCATAATGGAGCTTGGAACAAAATAGGGTGCTCTCATTATCTCTCTTAAGTCTATTCTTTCGCCGCTGTCGAGCACTTTAAGTAAGTCTTTATTAAAAAGTATTCCTTCAATATTATCCAGGCTTTCACTGTAAACAGGATAACGGGAAAAACCTGCTTCAGAGATAAATGTTAATATGTCTTTTGGCTGAATATTTATGTCTATGGCAACTAGTTTTGGTTTAGGCACCATTATGTCTTCAACAGTTGTGTCTGCAAATTCAAAAACCCCATGGAGAAGTGCCGCCTCTGTTTCTTCAATAATTCCTTTATCTCTGCCTTCTTTGATGAAGTAACGAATCTCATCTTCAGAAATAAAAACCTCTTTATTCGTACTTTCGATTCCAAAAATTTTAAGCACTAACTTAGTGGAAGCTGCCAATATGGTTACAATAATGGAGGTTAGTCTGGAGAGGGTGTTAACTGCCTTCACAGTTGAGCAGGCTATTTTCTCAGGGTGAGTGAGGGCCAGGGATTTTGGAGCAAGCTCTCCTATAATGAGCATGAAAAAAGATATAAGGACAACTATTGTTGTTATAGCAAGAAACTCTGCTGAGTTTTGTACCACTGGCAGGGGAATTTTTTCATATACAGGTTTTAAAAACTCTATGGCAGTAACACCGCCAATAACCGAGGCAAGCGTGCCTATAACGGTTATTCCAACCTGAATGGTTGCAAGAAACCTCTCAGGCTGGTTTTTCATTTCTGTGACAAGTTTGGCGGACTTATTGCCTTCTTCGGCAAGTTTGTCCAGGAGACTCCTCTTAGAGGAGAGTATGGCAATCTCTGATGTGGAGAAAAAACCGTTTAACACGATTAATAACAATATGACTCCAGCCTCAAATAACAGGCTTTCTAACGACAAGTAGTCCTCCTTTGAAAGACAAAAAAATAGTTTTTAGTGAACTGTGTGATTATAGCAAAAAAACAGCCCCTCTGCAATAAATGTAGTAGGGCTATTTTTTTACAAGGGGCTAGCTTATAATGCTTTAAAAGCTGACCTGCCCGGGAATATGGCCATATCTCCAAGTTCTTCTTCTATGCGAAGAAGCTGGTTGTACTTAGCCATGCGGTCTGTCCTGGATGCAGACCCTGTTTTAATCTGACCTGCATTGGTAGCAACACTTATGTCTGCAATTGTAGAGTCTTCGGTTTCACCGCTGCGGTGGCTTACAACAGCTGTGTAGCCGGCATTTTGTGCCATCCTTACAGCTTCCAAGGTCTCGGTGAGTGTGCCAATCTGGTTTACCTTAATAAGAATTGAGTTAGCAACACCTTCTTTAATGCCTTTTGCCAGTATAGCAGGGTTAGTCACAAAAAGATCATCTCCCACAAGTTGGGTTTTATCACCAACTAGTCCTGTAAGGGTTGCCCATCCTTTCCAATCATCCTCTGCCATACCGTCTTCTACGGAGATAATAGGGTAGTCTTTAACAAGTTTGGTGAGATACTTTGCCATCTCATCGCTGGAAATACTCTTGCCTTCGATTAGGTATTTCTTTTTAGAATAAAACTCGCTGGAGGCTGCATCAAGAGCAATAGAGATGTGTTTATCTTCTTTATAACCGGCTTTTCTTATTGCCTCTA
>CBDUXU010000069.1:0-9757 GCA_965371285.1 uncultured bacterium
ACGAGGTAAACGAAGAGATGAAGTTGGTTCCTTATAATGTATTTAAAGATTCTAATGGCAGGGCTGCAGTTAAGTCCAAAAACATGGGCAAGGACTTCCTGCCTCCTGAGATTTCTGCAATGATTCTGCAAAAGCTTAAAAAAGCGGCAGAGACATATCTTGGAGAATCTGTAACAGAGGCAGTTATTACTGTTCCTGCTTATTTTAATGATGCACAAAGACAGGCTACAAAAGATGCAGGAAAAATCGCAGGCCTCGATGTTAAAAGAATTATAAATGAGCCAACAGCATCTTCACTTGCTTATGGGTTGGACAAAAAATCCGAAGAGATGATTGTTGTTTATGACTTCGGCGGCGGTACATTTGATGTATCCATACTTGAAGTTGGCGATGGAGTGTTTGAAGTTAAAGCTACAAACGGCGACACACACCTTGGTGGTGATAACTTTGACCAAAAGATTATAGAATGGTTAGTAACGGAGTTCAAAAAAGACCAGGGAGTTGACTTATCTGGCGACAAGATGGCTCTCCAAAGGCTTAAAGAAGCTGCCGAGAAGGCAAAGATTGAACTCTCAAGCACTGCAGAGACAGAAATCAACTTACCCTTCGTAACAGCAGACGCAAGTGGGCCAAAACATCTTAACTTAAAACTAACTCGCGCAAAGCTTGAACAGCTTGTAGAGGACCTTGTTAATAGAAGTAAGGCTCCTTGCGAGAAAGCTCTTAAAGATGCAGGCTTGAAACCATCAGATATAGACGAAGTAGTTATGGTTGGCGGCATGACCAGAATGCCTGCTATACACAAGTTAGTTGCAGACTTCTTTGCCAAAGAGCCTCACAAGGGTGTTAACCCCGATGAAGTTGTTGCCGTTGGCGCAGCCATCCAGGGCGGTGTGCTTGCAGGGGATGTTACTGATGTTGTGCTTCTGGATGTTACACCACTGTCATTAGGCATAGAAACACTTGGTGGCGTTATGACTACTATGATTGAGAGGAACACAACCATTCCTGCAAAGAAACAAGAAACATTCACCACTGCCCAGGACAATCAAAACCAAGTTGAAATACACGTTCTTCAAGGTGAAAGGCAAATGTCTTCCGACAATAGAACGCTGGGTAAGTTCCACCTTATGGGTATTCCGGCAGCACCGCGCGGTATTCCGCAGATTGAAGTTACCTTTGACATTGATGCTAACGGAATCTTACATGTACGAGCAAAAGACACAGCCACCGGCACGGAGCAGAAGATTACTATAACCGCATCAAGCGGGCTTAGTGACGATGAAGTGGAAAACATGGTAAAAGAGTCCGAGCAGTATGCTGATGAAGACAAACAGAAAAAAGAAGTTATTGACCAGCGTAACCAGCTGGACACTATGATTTATTCTACAGAGAAAATCATTAAAGACGATAAAGAAAAAGAAAAGAAACTTTCAGAAGAGGACGCTAAACCTGTAGAGGAAGCAATAGAAGAAGCAAAAAAACATGTTGATAGCGAAGATGTAGAGGAGCTTAAAACCGCTCTTGAAACATTAACAAAAGCTTCTCAGGCAATGGCAGAAAAACTCTACGCTCAAGCCGCACCACCAGAAGGCGGTGCACCGGGTGAAGAAGGTTCTGCTGAAGGTGGCGATGCCGATGAAGATGTTGTTGATGCAGAAGTTGTAGATTCCGATGAAGAAAGTGATAAAGATAAAGAGTAACTGGCGAGTCGCCAGAGACAATTAAAAGGCAGTAAATAACATAATATGCATTTAGAGAAATGTTGCAGATGGGTGGTAAGAATTTTAAAAAGTTTTTACCGCCCGTTTTGCATTTAATATAAATTAGGGTAAGATAAGACTATGACCGATTATTATAAAACATTAGGCGTCTCAAAAAACGCTACTCAGGACGAGATTAAAAAAGCTTTCAAAAAACTCGCCCGCAAGTTCCATCCCGACCTCCATCCGGGTAACAAAAGAGCGGAAGCCAAGTTTAAAGAAGTAAACGAAGCTAATACAGTGCTTGGGAATAAAGAAAAAAGAGCGAACTATGACTTAGGTCAAAGGAGTGGGTTTGGTGGTCCCGGTGGACCGAGGCAACCTGGTGGTCAGCCACCTTGGGGTCGTGGTGGTGGTAGTGCCGGTGGTTTTGATTTTAGAAGCAGCGGAGGTTTTGACCCGGCTGACCTCGGCAGTCTTTTTGGAGACATGTTCGGAGGCAGGGCCGTACCTCAAAAAGGCGCTGATGTAGATTATGAGATGACAATAGACTTCCTCCACGCAGTAAACGGCACAGAGGTAAAACTCACAGCAAGGGACGCAAGCGGCAAAAATAAACAGGTAACCGTAAGAATCCCCAAAGGTGTAGAAGACGGGTCTCGCGTAAGGGTGCCGGGCAGGGGTCACCCGGGCACAGGCGGCGGCCCTATGGGGGATTTATATATAGTTACTAAGGTTACGGCCCATAAATATTTTAAGAGAAAAGGCGCTGATATTTATGTTGACCTGCCTATAACCATAAATGAGGCATTAAACGGTGCCACCTTAAATGTTCCAACTGTCAGCGGTAAGGGGACAAAGATAAAAATACCTAAAAACACAAGCAGCGGGCAAAAACTGCGCATAAAAGGCATAGGTGTAGCAACATTAAAGAAAAAGACTAAAGGTGACGAATATATAGTCATACAAGTGGTATTGCCTAAAAGGGCTGACAAAATAGGCGAAAAATCAAGAAAACTGATAGAAGAGTTTGAAAAAATAAATCCCTATGACCCTAGAGAGGGTTTATGGTAAAATATAGTCACCGTTCGTAGTTGGGGTGCGATTTTTTTGCATGGGGAAGGGTTAAGCGGAAAATTAAAAAGATAAATTGAGTCGAGAGTCATTTTATTGGATCGCGACAGTATTACATAATAGAAATAGCCATAACTAAAATTTAAACAAGATAAAGTGATTTTAAGACTTCCTCAGTTAGGAGCATTATTATGACCGAACTAGAAGATTTTAAAGAGAAGCTAACGCCAAGGGGGCAGAGGATATTAGATGGGGCAGTTGAAGAGAGTAAAAAACGCCAGCATTACTACTTGGGTGTTGAACATCTCTTCTTGGCATTTGCAAAAGTAGAAAAAACCTTTTTTAAGGAGATAATGGACGACCTTAACCTGGACGTCTATCATGTTCTTAACTTCCTGAACGAACACCTAAACATTTCAAGACAATATATTGGCTTGGGGCTTAAAATCCCTCCTGCCACTAAAAATATCTTCCGCCTTGCCAGAGAAGAAGCGCAGCGTTGGGGCAGAGAAGAAATAGACTCTACAGATTTATTCATGGCAATCTTTCAAGAAAACCATTCTTTGCCCGCAAAAATATTCCGCAGCTTTGGTCTCGACCCTGACTATGTAATGAGGCGAATTACTGTACGCATACGCAGCAAAGAAGAGATGGAAGAAGAGGTTAAAAAGAAGTACGACCTCCCTCCAAACCTAAAACACTTCGCAGTGAATTTAAACAAACTTGCTAGGTTTGATAAGATCCCGCCAATTATTGGCAGGGAAGAAGAAATTCATCAGATTATAGAAGTTCTCTGTCATATGGAGAGAAGTAACTCTGTAATGTTAGTCGGTGAACCGGGTGTTGGTAAGACGGCTGTTGTAGAGGGTTTGGCTAGAATGATAGAGCTGGAGCCTGAGAAGGTGCCGGAGCGCCTTAAGGGCAAGCAAATCGTAAACCTGCAGATGAACTCCATAGTCGCAGGTACAATCTTTCGCGGAATGTTTGAAGACAGAATCGAAAAGATTATAAAAGAAATAAAAGAAAAACAAAATATAATCTTCTTCATAGATGAGGCTCATACATTAATAGGAGCAGGCAGTGCCATGGGTGTGCCAAGTGATGCGGCTAATATTTTTAAATCATCACTTGCCAGGGGCGAGGTGCAGATAATAGGCGCTACAACTCACGCAGAGTACAAAGAATATATTGCAGAAGACGAAGCCCTTGCCCGCAGGTTTAGGCTGGTTAAAATTCCGGAACCAACAGTGGACCAGACTCGTGATATTATGATGGGACTTAAATCCAGGTTTGAGAAAAACTATTCTGTAACCATACAGGACGACGCTATAGAAACAATATTGGATATGAGCCAGAGGTACATGCGCGGGCTAAAGATGCCGGATAAGGCAATTGGGTGGATGGATACGGCTTGTGTGAAGGTAGAAATAAACAGGCCCGATAAACCTGTCACCCCTGATGATGTTGTTGAAGTTATATCTCAAGATACAAAAATTCCAAGAGATATGATTTATCGCGACACAACAGAGAGGTTTGACCATATTGAAGATGTCCTGGCTAAGAGAGTTATAGGGCAGAAAGAGCCAATTAAGGCTCTTGCAAAGAGACTTAGACTCAACAAAGGTCCCCTTAAAGAAAATTTCTCTCGCCCTGATGGGGTACTGCTCTTTCTTGGTCCAACAGGTGTAGGAAAAACCGAACTTGCAAAAGCATTGGCAGAGTTTATGTTTGGCGACGAAAAGAAAATGGTACGCATAGACATGAGCGAATATAAAGACTCTACCGTTGCCATAGACAAACTCATAGGTATGCCGCGGGGAATAGTAGGGAGCGAGAGGGGAGGACTCCTGACTAACCAGCTTAGAGAAAACCCTTACACAGTCTTACTACTCGATGAAGTTGAGAAGGCTCACCCGCTTGTTCTAAACCTCTTTCTTCAGGTTTTTGATGAAGGGTGGCTCACTGATGGCCGCGGAAAGAGAGTTTATTTTAGCGACACAGTAGTAATAATGACAAGTAACTTAGGCGCTGATGAATTTAAAAAATACATGAAACCCCTGGGGTTTAAGCCCGAAGGGCAGGATTCAGAAGACCTTAAAAGAGGTATTATGAAAACTGTAGAAGATAACTTTAGTCCTGAGTTCTTAAACAGGGTGGATGATAAAATCGTATTCTCACCATTGACAAAGGAAGAGGTGAGGGAAATCACCCTCCACTACATAGACAGCATAAAAAAGAGCATGGCAGTCTATGACAAGGACCTATTTGTAACAGACGAGGCAGTGGACCGTTTGGTTGAGCTTGGTTATAGCCCGGCCTTTGGGGCAAGGTTTTTAAAGAGGGTGGTAGATGACGAAATCAAACTGCCAATAACTCTAAAATGGAAAGATAGCGAAGTATTCAGGGTGGATTGCCAGGGCGAAGATATAGTCGTAGAAGGAGCGTCATCTGTATTGCCTGCTTAATTGCAGGCAAATAGCCCTCCCAATGTAGCAGGGGTGACCCCTGCACGCAATTTTCGGGGTAGATTTTGATTCTTGCGTAATTAGCTAGTGTTGACTGAGTATATGTAATAAAGTGTCTCAGGGTCAATTTCATTCTTTTGAGTGATATAATTAATGATAAGTAATTACCTGTAGAAAAGTGTCGCAGACACCAGCGTCACGCTGGTAAAAGGGTATCTCGTGATTTGAGATACCCTTTTTTTGTGTTTTTTAGCCAATGGGGTAGCGTAACTTTTTTGTATATGATATCTTGAAAAAGTTAATATAATTGGATGGTTTAAGGATATATTGGTATGGATACTACGGAAGAAAAAAGAGATTATCAATTAGAACTTAAAGAGTTTTTGGATAATGACGACAGAGGTGGGGCTCTTAAGTTTCTTGAAGGGCTTCATTACTATGATGTTGCCTCTGCCCTGGAGGGTCTTGATGACGAGCTTATTGTAGAGTTTTTTCGCGCCCTCCCTGCGGATTTATCATCTGATGTGCTGCTTGAATTTGAAGACAGGGTAAGAGAAGTAATATTAAAAGCAATAACCCATCCGGAAATTGTAGAAGTAGTCGACGAGATGGAAACAGACGATGCGGCAGATGTTATCTCCGAATTGGCTGACGCTGACGCTCAAAATGTTTTAGAAAACATTGACAGGGAAGAGGCAGTAGAGGTACAAAAGCTCCTTGAGTACAGCGAAGACACTGCCGGAGGTAAGATGCAGGCAGAGTTAATCTCTGTACCGGAAAGTGCAACTGTAGAAGAGGCAATAGAAGCAGTAAGAGAGAAGAGCGAGGATATAGACCATATATCAAATGTTTTTGTTGTAGATAACGAGAACAGGCTTTTAGGAATTGTCCCTCTGTCGAAATTAATTCTTGCAAAACCATCTACGGGGATTACTGTAATAGCTGAAGAAAACCCTATTACAGTAAATGTAGAAACAGACCAGGAAAAAGTTGCACAGATGTTTCAGCGCTATGACCTCCTTAGCGTACCTGTACTTGATGAAGATAAAAAACTTGTCGGCCGTATCACCATTGACGACATGGTCGATGTTATTGAAGAAGAAATTTTTGAAGATTTCCACAAAATGGCAAGTCTTAACAAAAGTGAGAGAAGTCTTGATTCAGTAGGAAGAAGTTTAAAGATGAGGCTTCCCTGGCTGCTACTGAACCTCATAACGGTTTTTGTATCGGTAAGTGTTATAAAACTTTTTGAAAGCACTATTGAAACAATGGTAGTTCTGGCAGTCCTAATGCCAGTAGTTGCAGCTCTCGGTGGTAACGCAGCCATTCAAACTCTCACTCTTATTATAAGAGGTTTTGCTCTCGGTGAAATTGAAATGAAACATGCACGGAGGCTGCTTTTTAAGGAGACAACTTTGGGGCTTTTAAATGGCCTTGCAGTGGGAGTTGTTGCAGGGGGAGTTGCATTTTTATTTGGCGTAAGCCCCATGGTTGGGGTGCTGCTGTTTCTTGCAATGACAGCCAACCTTGCAATTGCAGGGTTCTCCGGAGTTCTAATCCCCATAATGCTTAAAAAGAGCGGCGCAGACCCTGCCGTTTCGGCTAGCGTAGTTGCAACTACATTTACTGATATTGGAGGTTTTGCAACTTTTCTTGGGCTGGCGTATCTATTTATAAAATACGGCTTACTGTAATAATATAAAAATATGAAAACAGGTTATATAGAGACAGAGGCAATTGTTTTAAACACCCTTGATTATGGAGATAGTGACAGGATAGTTACTTTCTACACTGACGAATTTGGCAAGCTCTCCGGGATTGCCAAGGGAGCAAATAGAAGCAGAAAAAGATTTGTCGGCAATTTAGATGTCTTATGTAATGTAAAGTTCATGTTTTTTAATAACCCCAAGAAAGACCTGCTCAGGTTAGACGATGCAGTGCTCTTGGAAGGGTTCAATAATATTAGGTTCGACATAAACCGCTTGGCAGTGGGAAGTTATTTTATAGAGTTATTAAATGAAATGAGCGCCGAAGGACAGAGGAACTCTAAAGTATTTGGACTGATTCTGCATTATTTAAGTATTTTAAATAATGCAGATTTTATAATAGACGGATTTAAAAAAGAAATACTTATAAGAGCTTTTGAAGTAAAACTTTTGGCTTTTTTAGGTTTTATGCCTCACTTAGATTGCTGCGTAACTTGCAGGGAAAGTTATGGCGACAGCGAGAAGATATTTTTCAGTTCCACAAGGGGCGGTATAGTTTGCAGGGAATGCGTTGGTAATGCAGGGCCGGTTACCGCCATATCTAAAGATAGTGCCGCTTTTATTAGCGGAGTGCTTAAAAATGGAGCCAAGGAAGTAGTAGAGGAGGAAATAACTACAACCACGGCGAGAGAAAGTGAAAAAGTTCTCTATGATTTTATCGTTCACCATATAGGGAAAGAGTTAAAAACAAAGAAATTTATGGGAAAAATTGCACAGGCAAGTATATAATAGCCACCTGCGAGTAGTTAAACAGACAAAGAGAGAAATTTATGAATTTTCAGGATGTTATATTAACATTACAAAAATATTGGGCCCAGCAGGGATGTGTGCTGCAGCAGCCATACGACATAGAGGTAGGTGCAGGTACATTTAACCCTGCAACATTTATTCGCTCCCTTGGCCCTGAGCCGTGGAACACGGCTTATGTACAACCGTCAAGAAGGCCCAGTGACGGCCGTTACGGAGACAACCCAAACCGATTGCAGCATTATTACCAATTTCAGGTGCTGCTAAAACCTTCTCCAGATAATATTCAGGAATTATACCTGGAGAGTCTAAAAAAAATCGGCATAGACACATTAAAACACGACATACGATTTGTAGAAGATGATTGGGAGTCGCCAACACTGGGCGCCTCGGGACTTGGCTGGGAAGTGTGGTTAGACGGGATGGAGATTACCCAGTTTACCTATTTTCAGCAACTTGGCGGCATAGAGCTCAAGCCGGTTTCAGGAGAAATCACATACGGGTTAGAGAGAATCTCTATGTACCTCCAGGGAGTAGATAGTGTTTTTGATTTAGTTTGGTCTGATGGTTCGGGAAGCAAAAAAAATAAAATCACCTATGGGGATATCTTTCACAGGAATGAAGTAGAGTTTTCCCGTTATAATTTTGATGAGGCAGACATCGACATGCTTTATAAACTTTTTGATATCTATGAAGCCGAGTCTAAAAAATTAATAGAAAAGGGACTCAGCATTCCTGCTTATGATTATTGCCTAAAGTGTTCCCACGCCTTTAACCTTCTTGATGCAAGGGGAGCAATAAGTGTAAACGAGAGGACAGGTTTTATTGGCCGAGTAAGAGCCCTTGCAAGAGGTACTGCACAGAGGTATTTAATAATGAGAGAAGAATTGGGTTTTCCACTTTTAAAATAATATAAAAATAAATTTCAATCCAAGGAGTTTTATTATGTCAACAGCAAAATCATCTAAGTTACTAAAAAAAGCAGTTAAAATTATACCTGGCGGAGTTAACAGTCCAGTGAGGGCATTTAAGTCTGTGGGCTTAGACCCGCTTTTTATAAAAAGAGCAAAGGGTTCAAAGGTTTTTGATGTCGATGGAAATACTTATATAGATTATGTTGGTTCATGGGGGCCAATGATTGTCGGTCATGCAAACTCAAAGGTTGGCAATGCCATAAAAAAGGCAGTGGACAGGGGCACAAGCTACGGAGCTCCTACTGAAGTTGAAGTAGAACTTGCAAACATGACGCTTGAGGCTTTCCCGTCAATGGATATGGTAAGGTTCGTTAGCAGCGGTACAGAGGCTACAATGAGCGCCATTAGGTTAGCCCGCGCCTACACAAAGAGGGACGACATACTTAAGTTTAACGGCGGTTATCATGGCCATGCAGATAGTTTACTTGTTAAGGCAGGAAGCGGCGCAGCCACTCTTGGAGTGCCGGATAGTCCGGGGGTGCCAAAAGATTTTGCCAAACATACCTTTAATGCTGAATATAATGATCTGGCTTCGGTAGAAAAGGTTTTTAAGAAAAATAAAAAATCCATTGCCTGTATTATTGTTGAAGGGGTACCGGGAAACATGGGAGTTGTTCTTCCTGAGCCGGGTTTTTTAAAAGGCTTAAAGCAGCTTGCAACAAAGTATGGCGCTTTAATTATTATGGACGAGGTTATGAGCGGCTTTAGGCTTTGTTACGGAGGGGCTCAGGAAGTCTTTGGTTTCAAACCGGACCTAACCTGCCTTGGAAAAGTTATCGGCGGAGGAATGCCCGTTGGAGCTTTTGGCGGCAAAAGAAAAATTATGAAGATGCTTGCCCCGGCAGGGCCTGTATATCAGGCAGGCACTCTCTCAGGCAACCCTCTTGCCATGACTGCAGGAATAGAAACAATGAAGATTTTAAAAAAGGTAAGTGCCTATAAAAAACTTATTACAACTACAAATACTCTCTGTATTGGCCTTCGCGAGATTGGTGACAGGAGAGGAATACCAACGCAGGTAGCACAGG
>CBDUXU010000070.1:0-9711 GCA_965371285.1 uncultured bacterium
TCATCCTTGCACTTGCATATGCTGTATCAACATCCAAAGCCTTCTTAAAATGTATTTCTGCATCGCTATACATCCTTCTCGCAAAATAACTAAGGCCCAAAAGGTTTTGTGTAGAGGTGCTTTCGGGGTCAAACCGCTCGGATTTATGAAGTTCTCTAAGCGCCTCGGGGTAGTTGCCCTGGCTAAACTGCATTTCACCCATCTTATAATATACATCTGCCTGTTCTTTAAGTTTCTCTGCTTTTTCTTTTTTACCTGGTCCGGTGCAGGAGGATAGAGAAATAGCTACCATAACAGTGACTATTAAAGTAAAGATTTTTTTCAAAAGGCTGCTGTTTTTATGGCAAACTTTTTCATAATCTATAAAGTTTTCATACATAATCTTTCCATCCTCCTTAAAAATATTTAAAAAAACAAAACAACTATAATTTTATGTTAAATTTCAAAGACTTCCGACAAAGAGGATATCACATATCTTCAAAGTGGGTCAACTTCTTAAACTCTGCGTAGCGAGACTTAATCTCGTCTTGAGTAAGGCTTTTTAGCCTGTCTAGGCTAAAGGACTCTACATTAAACGACGCCATCACACTTCCCGTAATAATTGCCCTGCGAATATTGGCCTCGCTCAGGTCGTCTGTTTTTGCCAAATACCCCATAAGGCCGCCGGCAAAGCTGTCTCCTGCCCCTGTTGGGTCAAATATATCTTCCAGTGGAAGTGCGGGGGCAGCAAATATGGTATTTCCGTTAAACATAAGAGCCCCGTACTCGCCCCTTTTTACAATAAGAG
Source organism: uncultured bacterium (assembly GCA_965371285.1). Classification (GTDB taxonomy): domain Bacteria; phylum Desulfobacterota; class GWC2-55-46; order GWC2-55-46; family DRQE01; genus CBDUXU01. The sequence continues at coordinate 788 of CBDUXU010000070.1, forward strand.
TCTTAGGCCCCATTGATAATATCTTAGAGGCAGCAGATACAAGGTTAGCATCCCCTGATAACTCTCTTGCCTCTGAGTCATTTATAACCAAAAGCTCAACACCTTTAAGGAGTTCTTTTAACTCTCCCAGCTTACCTTCTATCCAAAAGTTCATGGTGTCAGAGGCAATAAGTTTTGGGTTTTCCACCTGCTCCAAAACACTTTTTTGAAGCACAGGGTCAATGTTAGCTAAAAACACATAGGGAATTTTTTTATATGCTTCTGGAATCTGCGGGTTAAAGTCTTGAAATACATTTAGATGTGTCTCAAGAGTATGAGCTTGGTTAAGGTCATGTTCATACTTACCTTTCCACCTAAAAGTCTTGCCTTCCACCTTTTGAAGTCCTGTTAGGTCTATGCCATGACTTTCTAAACTTTTTACATGTTCGTCGGGAAAGTCGTCTCCTACTACGGCAACTACCCCGACCTTGGCAAAGTAACTGGCAGAGGTAGAAAAATATGTAGCACTGCCTCCAAGAACATCATCGGCCTTGCCGAAGGGGGTTTCTACTGAATCAAAGGCTACTGAACCTGCTACCACTATATCAATACTCATATCTTTTTTATTATACCTTCCTTAACTTTTTATATTTTAAAATTATAAATGTTTCTCTTTTTATAAGTATTTACCTATAATGAGGTTCAAATTCTTTTTTGTCTCTTCCGGGATTAAAGCCCTGTCCGTTATAACTGCATACTGAGCTGCGCTAGCGCAGGAGCACTCACGCTCACCGCCAACTGACTTAACTGCCTCTTTTATAATCTCACGAGCTGCTGCGACATTTTTTCCAATGGTAGCGAGTATTGCCTCTACCGTAACACTCTCTTCTGTCTCGTGCCAACAATCATAATCAGTTGATAGGGCAATAGTAGAGTAACAAATCTCTGCCTCTCTTGCCAGTTTTGCTTCGGGAATATTGGTCATGCCTATTACATCTACTCCCCAACTTCTATATAACTTGCTCTCTGCCCTTGTAGAGAACTGAGGACCTTCAATGCAGATATATGTTCCGCCTTTATGAACAGTGGTGTTGCCAACTGCACTAGCAGCATTATAAGTAATGTTAGCAAGGTCTGAGCATACCGGCTCGGCAAACTCAATGTGTCCTACAATGCCGCTGCCAAAAAATGTGGCTTCTCTATTTTTTGTCCTATCAATAAACTGGTCTACTATTACAATATGGCCCGGCTCGATTTCTTCTTTCATACTGCCTACGGCAGAAAAAGAAATTATCCACTCTGCACCGAGACTTTTTAATGCATAAATATTTGCTCGGTAGTTAACCTCGCTTGGTAGTATCCTGTGACCCCGTCCGTGGCGAGGCAAAAACACAAGCTTCCTACCATCTAACGTACCTGTTATAAGTTTATCGGACGGGCTTCCAAAAGGAGTTTCCACTTCAACCTCTTCTACATCGGTTAGACCGTCTATTTCGTAAAGCCCGCTTCCGCCGATTATTCCAATTGTATCCATCAAATAAAACTCCCTTATTATTACAAATTTTTATCTGCACCTTCTGAACTTACTAGCTGACCACAGGCGGCTAATATGTCAGCACCTTTACTTTCCCTTACGGTAACAACATAACCAACCTTGTGCAATATGTCCTTAAAAGTTTTCACGGTCTCATTATCGGGTCTTTCAAACTCGCTACCGGGGAACTTATTAAAAGGGATGAGGTTAACCTTACAGGGTATGTTACGAAGAAGTTTAGATAACCTCATGGCATCTTCGGTGCTGTCATTAACACCTTTTAGGAGTACATACTCAATTGTAATCTTGCGCTTTTTACCTAAGGGATAATTCCTTAAACTCTCTAACAAAACTTTTATGGGGTACCTTTTATTAATGGGCATTATACGGTCGCGCACTTCGTCTGTAGTTGCGTTTAAAGACACTGCCAGTGTTATATTGGTCTCGTGACCGAGCTTTTCTATCCCCGGTACATGACCGGCTGTGGAAAGGGTAAACTTCCTTACAGATAGGTCATACCCACGTTTACCTGTAATAACTTCCGAGAACTTAACCACCTCGTTATAATTATGAAGAGGCTCTCCCATACCCATAAGGACTACATTGGTGATACCTTTCTCACCATCAGCTAAGACATCTCTTGTGACACCTTCAAATTGTGCAACCATCTCAGCTAATTTTAAATTTCTCCCCGGTCCGCCAAAACCTGTTAGGCAGAACTTACAGTCCAGAGCGCAGCCTCCCTGACTGGAAACGCATAGAGTTCTTCTATGACCCTCCTCGCCGTCTCTGCCTCCCTCTGGTATATATACGCTCTCCACCGTCACTCCGTCATCAAAGCGGAACATATACTTCCTCGTTCCGTCTTTGGATTTTAAAACCTCTACAGGCTCATAACTCTTTATATAAAACTCTTTAGAGAGTGCTTCTCTAACGACTTTTGAGATATCAGTCATCTCATCAATTGAAGTGGCATGTTTTTGGTACAACCAACTATAGACCTGCCCTGCAGTGTAGGGTTTGCCTCCAAGAGATATAACCTTTTCAAGTATCTCATCGTAAGTAAGGTTCTTAATGTCATTTTTCATGTCTGTATTTATATTATTTTCAATTTGCATAGGGGATTTTTAGGAATGTTTTTGAAATGTGCTTGCAGGCTCCCGCAAAAAAACAAGAGCCTGCAAACATTTTTAATTAACCAAAAAAATACTTTATTTCAATTTCTGCGGTTTCCGGTGCGTCAGACCCGTGTACTATGTTAGCATCAATTGAATCAGCAAAATCCTTACGGATTGTACCCTCCGCGGCTTCAGCCGGGTTTGTAGCTCCCATTATATCGCGAACTTTTTTAATTGCTCCCTCACCCTCTATTGCCATAGGCACGATTGCTCCTGAGCTCATAAAATCTGTTAAATCATTATAAAAGGGTCTCTCTTTGTGTACTTCATAAAACTTCCCTGCATCTTCTTTAGTAAGGGTCATCATCTTAAGCTCTACTATTTTAAGACCGGCTTTCTCAAATCTTGAGATAACCTCTCCTATAACATTTTTTTTGACTCCGTCCGGCTTTACTATTGATAGTGTTCTTTCCATTGAATTACTATTTCTCCTTCTTTTTTAATAAACTTTTTTCTTTTTCTTAAAAAAACCTTTTTCTACCTCTTCGTTCTCATCTCCATTTTTAGGAATCTGGTTAATAAGCGCCTTTATTGCCTCTACAGCAACCGGCTCAAAGGGTATAGGTTTTGCCTTGTAATGCTCCTGAGCGAACCTGCCATCTCCTACACCTATCCACTCTACCTCCCCTGTAGCTCCGTTCCAAAGTTCAAAATAAAGCTTCATTCCCGTCTCGTGAGTCTTAATAAGTGACACACCTCCCAGAGACCACCTTCCCGAACGGCGAATGGTATAATCAACAAGCCTCGGCTGAATAAAATAATTTACCCCTAATACATTTTGAAGTTTTAAAAGAACATTTTTATCCAGTATGCCCGATTGGGCATAGACCTTTAACATCTCAGAATAATCACCGGAGAGGCCTTCCCTGTTTATTATGCTAAGCCCCTCCCAATAAGGGATTAAATCTATATCCTCCCTGTCACTCTTTATTACTTTTTCTACAATTTCGCCAATAAGTTTTCTGTACTCGGCTCCGCTGCCGCTGCCAATGGCAGTTAAAATAGCAACTCTGGTGCCTTCGGCTCCCATAAAAGTAGCCGCGCGATATGTCTCCCTGGCAGATACATTTACCTGAGTAAAAGGGCGAGAACAACTGCTCAAAACACCTGCCGCTATAAATAGGCATAATACTTTGGCCGCTTTACTTAAAACATAACCTCTAGTCATAATAAAAAACCCCAAAACCTGCACACGGCAAGTTTGCTGAATTTAAACTTTTCAAGTACCGCCAAAACCTACTATAACTTCCCCGTCTTCAATGATAACAGGGACTTTCCTGCTGCCATCTGTGTAGCTCAACATTTCTTTCAGGTAATCTTCATTCTCTTTTACATTTTTATAAACTACACTTATGCCATCTAACTCATAATCCTCACGGGCGGCAATAGTGTATGGTCATGTATTTTTACCGTAAATAATTACTTCTTCTTTTTCAATATTTGACATTTCAACACCTCACTAAATTATAATACTATTTATGATGCCTTATCCCAATAATAATACTACAAAACCCCTCTGCCACTCAAGCGGTTTATATTCCTCCGCCCCGCCCCCACCCCTATAGTCAGATATAGTCAGAAATAACTTTAACAAACAACCGCCTATCTGTATAATGTACCCTTAACTTTAAATGCAGTAAAAAGACGGATAATCAGGAGAACCCACGGAGAATCAAATGACAGGCAAAAAACCAGATGATGTTACACGCACTATAAAAGCAGTCCTAGACCCAGTACACCCTGAAATAACCAAATATATAGACACCCTGCTGACAGTCCGCGGCGAGCCGATACTACTCGAGATGGAAGCCCTTGCAAGAGAAAATAACTTTCCCATAGTAGGACGACAAGTCGGAGTCTTCCTGGAAGTGATGGCAAAAGCCATTGGAACAAACGGTGCCAAGAGAATTTTCGAATTCGGAAGCGGCTACGGATACTCAGCCTACTGGTTCTCAAAGGCAGTTGGCAGTGGCGGCAAAGTCATTTGCACAGACGGAGAAAAAAGTAACTCTAAGCTTGCGGAAAACTTCCTCACCAAAGCAGGGCTATGGGACAAAATTGACTTTAATGTCGGATGGGCGCAAGATATAATCCAAAAGATAGACGGAGACTTTGATATCATATATAATGATGTAGATAAATGCGACTACCCGGAAGTATGGGAGATAGCCAAAAAAAGACTTCGCCCAGGAGGATTATACATTGCCGACAACACACTATGGTTTGGTCATGTTACAGAAGAAGTAGTTACAAACGACATAGCAGAAGGATGGACAGAAAGAGTAAAAGAGCATAACCAAATGATAGCAGAAGACCCTGACTTCGATTTCTTCTTAAACCCTACAAGAGACGGAGTAATCGTCGCCCGCAAGCGTGACGCGTAGCAGTCACTGCTTGCCCCTATTTTCAAGAAACACCATGCAATTAAGAACTTTATCAAAAATTGGCATTCAGTTGCCTACAATATAAAGTATTAAAAAAATAAAACGACTAAATAGAACTAACACAGGAGAAACAATGAAATTAAAAGTAGAACAAGGCAAAATCAGCACAAAGAAAACAGAAGCAATTATAATCGGATTATTTGAAAAAGAAAAACTCTCCCCCGAGCTTCAAGCAATGGACTCTAAAATAAACGGTGAAATTGCCCACCTCATAAAATCTAAGAAGTTTACCGGAGAATCCGGCGAGATGAGAACAGTCCAGACTCAAAGAAAACTAAATGCAGAGAGAATACTGCTGGTCGGACTTGGCAAAAAAGAGGACCTCACTACAGAAAACCTAAGAAGGTTTTCTGCAAAAGCTGCAAAGAGACTGAGAGACTGCGGCATAAAAAACTTTGCCACTACCTTGCAGAGCGTAGCAGTAAAAGACAAAAAAACAGAAGACACATCCCTAGCCGTAGCAGAAGGAATAGTGCTGGGACTATACGAATTCAAAAAATACATTACAATGGACAAAAACAAGGTCAAGTCCATAACCAGCGTCACAATTTTAGAACCCTCATCCTCTAAATTAAGCTCTGTAAAAAAAGGAGCTAAAAGAGGAGAAATACTTGCAAATAATGTATGTAATGTTCGCAACCTTGTTAACGAACCTGCAGAAGTAGTAACGCCAACATACTTAGCCAATGAAGCTAAAAAGATTGCCAAAGCCTCAAAAGGCAAAATAAAGGTGAAAATATTTGGCAGGAAAGAAATTGTAAAAATGGGAATGGGAGGCCTTGAGGCAGTTAGCCGAGCAAGCGCACAGGAACCAAAGTTCATCGTAATGGAGTACAACAAGAAAGCGGGAGGCAAACCCCTGGTATTTGTTGGCAAAGGAATTACCTTTGACAGCGGAGGGTTGAATGTAAAACCATGGCAGGGAATGGAAGACATGAGATGCGACATGGCAGGTGCAGCCACTGTTATATCAACAATAAAAGCGGCCTGCGAGCTGGGAATAAAAAAATATGCCGTAGCCATAATACCAACATGTGAGAACATGATAGGCCCTAACTCATTCAAACAGGGCGATGTGTTAAAAGCATACAATGGCAAAACTATGGAAATATGGCATACAGACGCAGAAGGCCGCCTCATACTTGCCGATGGCCTCAGCTACGCAGACAAACACTACAAGGCAAAAGCAATCGTTGACATTGCCACCCTAACAGGAGCTTCTATCGTTGCCCTTGGCAACCAAATAGCAGCCCTCATGAGTACCGACGATAAACTAAAGACAAAGATACTCGATGCCGCAAAAGAGGCAGACGAGATGACATGGGAGCTTCCAATTATAGAAGACTATAAACCACTCATAAGAAGTAATGTTGCAGATGTCCGTAACACTGCCAAGGGTGGTATGGGTCCCGGTACGATTACGGCAGGAATATTCCTAAGTCACTTTGTAGAGAATGCCCCGTGGGCTCACCTTGATATAGGCGCTGCCGGGTGGGTAGAAGAAGAAACGGATTACAAAAAACCGGGCGGCACAGGAGTATGCCTTAGAACATTTATAAGATTGTTAGAAGACCTACCAGCGTAACGTTGGGATTAAAGATAGTGCCTTCGGCAGGATATCAAACAAGCTTTTCCTGGTTTATTGGTTTATTGGATGTCTGGTACTACAAAAAAAGAATAAATAGATTAAGATAATCCTACCTGAGGGTCCTCTTTAGGCAGGATTATTATATTGGGGACGACTTGTTTTTGACTTATGCAGCCTTCTGATTCATTATCTATAATAGTACTGCCAAGAGTGAAAGCTCCATTTAAGGTTAGGTCGCTTAAAAATTTGGAGTCAGCCACCTTGCCATCTGTGCAGCTTATCGCCTTCTCCCCGACACCTCCCCTGCTTCCTGTAAAGATGACAAGAAAAATAGCAAATCCAACAAGACCTCTTTTAAAAACTTCTACACCTGTTTCACCGTATGGAGGGTAATCACGGAGAAGGGCATGAAATAAAAAACTCTGCCCTGATGTAAGAATAAGCACAAGAATAAGCCAGAGAAGGCTGTACATAAAAACAGGATAACCTTCCCAAATCAAATAAAAAAGTCCCTTCATATCTTCAAATTCCCTAAGTATGGTGTAATTATACCTGGTCTCAAATAAAGAATAAAACTCAGCTTCACCAACTAAAACAAGGAGGAAAATACTTAAAAAAAAAGTAAAAACAGAGAGGGCAATACTGCGGGATTTTGGTTTTATTACCATTGCAAGTATAAAAAAATAAACCATTACAATATAAGAAATCACTGACAGGTCAAAATAAAAACCTAACATAAAACTACCAATAAGAAGGTCACTGTCGCCGGCAGGTAAAAAATGTGAGTTAATAAAATAGAAGCTCGCTCTCAATATAGTAAAAACAATTACGAGAATAAAAGACATACCCAAGACAAAATATGCTTCCTTGGGAAGATAGGTTAGTAACTTATTTAATTTTCCACCTCTACCGTTCACAAGATGCTCCTTAATACAGTCTGGCAGTTTTTTAATAAGACAGAATATTTGAGAACTGAAAACATACTAACATAAGCCATAAAAAAATAATACCACCTCCATTTTATTTCCGTTGCTTGAGTTGGAATTTCAAAACATGCTGAAGCCAGAATTTTTGCCGAAAAATTAAAATATTTTTTTTCAAAAAATGTGCATTATTGTCTTGCAATTAGTTAAAATAAAACATAAAATTATTTTAGAGCAGAGTTTTGATTCATAAATTTCATTAAACACCAAACTAAGGAGGTTCCAGAATGGCTGTTAAAAAGAAAAAAGCAACAAAGAAAAAAGCTCCAGCTAAAAAGAAGGTTATTAAGAAAAAAGTAGTTAAGAAAAAAGTGACCAAGAAGAAGGTAGTTAAAAAGAAGGTTACTAAGAAGAAGGTAGTCAAGAAAAAAGCTGCTAAGAAAAAACCGGCAGCTAAAAAAGCTACTCTTAAAGCTTCTAATGTTACATTAAAGCTAACAGGACCACAATCTAGTGCTCTTAAAAAAGCAACAGGTAAGACTGTAAAGCAGATTAAAATCACAGTTGGGCCAAAATCCAACTTTGGTAAATCTAAAAAGTTCTAGGTAATATTTCATTAAAACAAAAAGCCCCTTGCTTGTACAAGCAAGGGGCTTTTTAATTATTATTTAGATTAAATTACTTAGTACTACCCATAACCACAGAGTCAAACTTAGGGTCATCTTTTTTATATGTAAACCCGTACCTATTAGGCTCTACAAAATGGAACTTGCCAAAAAAAGCCACCTTTTCCTCGTCCTTAAGAGCTCTTGTGACTAATGAAGCGTCTTTTGTCTTTTTATTTATAATAATAATATCCTTCCAAAAAGTCTGGAGTATTATGAACTTGTCTAGGTTATAAACATTTACATAATCAATCCCTCCTGCGTCCCTGCCAAAATCCATTATGCCGTACATATCTACATGAACATACCTCTTGTACTCCGGCTCTGTGGGGTGGTCTGCCTGAAAACCTACCCTAATATCAAAACCGTCAACATCAACGCTGTAACTGTAGGCATAGGGAGAAATAACGCTCCACATAAGTATATATGTAATAGCCGCAGCTGGAGGTATTCCTGCCAGCAGCATAGTTATCCAATTTACAGGATTTTTAGAATCCTTAAACAGCTCTAAAGGAGCCCAAAGAAAAGATATAGCCAGGGTCACTATGCCAATTAGCGTAAATGGCAGTATAATGAATACAATTCTAATTATTGATTCCCACTCTAACAAGTA
>CBDUXU010000071.1:0-9609 GCA_965371285.1 uncultured bacterium
TTAGTCTTATCCTGCACCTTAAAGTTCAAAAAAACAGTAATCTTATTTACATCCTGTTCAATTTTATATGCTTCATATATTCTTACTATACAACGCAAACCATTTTTTTATCATTTAAAATACCCGCAAAAATTCAGTTCAACCACTATTCATAACCACAAAATAACAGCGAGAAAACTAACAATAGAAATAATTGACCGTACAGTTCAATTTAAGAAGCAGCACATGAAGCCCGATGACCGTATTCTAATATTAACCGGCAAACCTGCTTTATATGTAATCTTAAACGAGATATCTCCCATATGGGAGATATATTTCAGCTATCATGAACCAATAGACAAGCAGCTGGCCGTAATTAACTCTATTGAGAGGCAAAAAATTAAGTGGGTCATATTGGATGACCCGGGCTATGATAATGATAAAATTCTGCTGTTCAAAAACACAAACAAACTTATCTGGGAATATATCGTGGTTAACTATAAGCCGACAGATGAAGCGCCACTACCTGACGGCAGCATTTTTTTACAGAGGATATCAGATGACTAATATAAATTATTACGCAAACAACCTAAAGTACGATAATAAGTCCTGCATATGGACGTCTACAAAGCAAACTCAGGTAAGTTACCCTGATGACGGGCATGAAGTGTGCCACGAAATTGAACCCGAATCTTTCTGGTACGACCATAGAAACCGGTGCATAAAGGAAATTTTCTCCTTACATGATATTAAAATACCGTTTTTTGATATTGGTGGAGGTAATGGCAGAATTGCTAAAGACCTTGGTACCTCAGGATTTGAAACTGTGATGCTTGAGCCTGGCATAGATGGTGCGTCAAATGCCAGGAAGTACGGAGTGGAAAATGTAATATGTTCAACTTTCGATGATGCTGGTTTTAAAGAGAATATAATCCCAGCGGCAGGGTTGTTTGATGTTCTGGAGCACATAGAAAACGACAAAGGCTTCCTTAATCAAATAAACAAATCCCTTGCACCAGGAGGAAAATTAATAATTACAGTGCCTGCTTACAATTTTTTATGGTCTGCCAATGATAATCGTGTAGGACATTACAGGAGATATTCCCTTACAGTCCTAAAAAAACTGCTCCTAGAGTGCAACTTTTCGATTAATTACTCAACATACCTATTCAGCCCTATGCCTCTGGCTGTTTTTTTAATCAGAACCTTGCCATACAGGCTGGGTATCTACAGACAATCGACTGCAGAAAAGATAAAAAGAGAATTAAACCCCGGGGATAATATCTTTACAAAAACACTAAAAAACCTGTTAAGATTTGAGCTATCTTGTATTAAAAAAAACAAAACCATACCATTTGGCAGCACCTGCCTTATAGTTGCAACAACAAATAACAAGTAAGGACTTTATGGTTAAAACTGCATTTGAAATGTTTCTATTTACAACAGACACTATACTGGCGGCAAAAGCCATTGATGCAGGCGTGTCTGGAATTATAGTGGACTGGGAAAACAAGGGAAAAGGTCGTCGCCAAGCAAATGCCGATACACAAATTAATTTTGACACACCGGAAGACTTAAACAACATAAGAAACGTCACAAAAGGTAATATTATATGTAGAATCAACAATTCTGAGGAGACCTCTGAACTTAAGAGAGAAATTGACACAGCAATTAAAAACGGAGCAGACGAAATATTACTGCCAATGGTGCGAACACCCGACACCGTAGAAGTCGCCTTAAAAATAATAAACAACCGTACAGAACTTGGCATTTTAATTGAAACGGTTGATGCAATAAAAAACGCAACATCTCTGGGTTCACTGCCTCTATCACGGGTATATGTAGGGTTAAACGACCTGACAATTGACCGCAACGGAAAAAATATTTTTGAACCCCTGACAGACGGAACAGTGGAAAGTATAAGAGACCGCATAAAAGTGCCTTTTGGTTTCGGCGGGCTGACTTTACCTGAGCTGGGAAGCCCCGTACCGTGCAGCCTATTTATGAGTGAGATGGCCAGACTTGAGTGCAGTTTCAGCTTTCTAAGAAGGTCCTTTCTTGCTGATATAAGCCCTGAGGATTACAAAAGAGATGTACCTAAGATAGCAATGGCAACTGAGGAGGCATTTAGACTTCCTGCTGACAAGAAACTTTCGAATAAAAAAGAACTAAGAGAACTGATATTGCAATTAATAGCATGATACTAATTAACAGACTTAAATGGTGCTCCGTAAAATTCTTTCACGCTGCCGTCCTTCACAGTGCCCCCTAAAAAATACCTCCCGCCTGTAGCCTTCCACAAAAAAACAAAACTCAACGCCCTAAAACCTGCCACAATTCTCCCCCAAGTTCCGTAAGCGGACCGGCCATCCACTCTCCTGTCTCTAACTACAGGAACGGACAATGTCGAAGCGCCAAGGCACCCTATCATAGACACAATAAAGAGCCTGTCACCTTTAAATTCTGTTATCTTGTTTGCCAATCCCTTTTTCATCACTAGAAACAAACCTGCGTCCTTTGGGACCCTACACATAAAATATAAAATGACTTTGAAAATTTTGGAACAAAACATCCTGAAAAATGACTGGTACACTCCCTTTCTGCCGGCAAAGACAGCCTCCACATCATTATCCCTTAGAGCTTCAAGAAGCAAGGGAATTGTTTTTGGATCATCCTGAAGGTCACCGTCCATTACGGCTATTATATCCCCTTTAACCGCCCTCAAGCCCTCAAGCACTGCCTTGTGCTGCCCCATGTTGTTTTTAAAGGAAATAACGCCGATATTATTATCCTCTTCTGCAATTTTTCTAAGCTCTTCCAAAGACCCGTCAGGGCAGGCATCATCAACAAAAATAATTTCATAAGACTGGTCAAGCCCTCCCAGTACCTCGCTCAAACGACTGCTTAGCTCTCTTAGAGTATCCTTGTTCTTGTATATTGGTATGACAACGCTGACCATCATAACTCCCTAATCAAACCAACTGCCCGATATATTTTATAACGCCATCCTGCAAACCATACTTTGCTTCCCAGCCAAGAATATCTTTTGCCTTGCCAATATCTGCTACCCACTGCTTACTGTCATGAATATGTCTCTCATACTCTCCAATCAAAACCTTGGCTTTCTTACCCATTAAATCTTCTACTAGCACAACAACCTCTTCGTTTGTGGTCTTAACACCTGTTGCAATATTTATAACCTCACCAACTGTATTTTTATTGCCTGTAGTTAACAAACAAGCATCCACTACATCGTCAATAAACACAAAATCATGGCAGTATCCCGGCTCTGTCAGCTTAATCTCAATGCCCTTTGAAATATTGTTTACAATAGTAGGAATGAGGTGGTAGCTTTGCTCTCCATAACCGTACACTGAAAAAGGGCGCAACACTGTAATAGGTTTTCCGGTAAGTTTGAAAAACTGTGCGCATAGTGTAGTGCCTGCAAATTTTGTTGCGCCAAAAAAAGTATTCGGCTCTGCCAAGTCCGATTCTTTTCTCGGGAATTTCCTGGGACCGTACTCTATTGAACTTCCCAAATGAATAAAATGGTCGTAGTTACTTTTTGCAGTTGCCTCTAAGAGATTGCTTACTGCTGTAATATTTACACTAACCACATTTGCATAATTTACATCTCTAGCTGAATTAAAGGACGACATCCTTCCTACAGCACAATTAAAAATAATATCAGGACAAATCTGGCTGACCATACTTTCAACCTCTGCCAGCTTAGTTACATCCACAGAATGAAGTATAGCGGCACTTTTATCGCTACCGAGCCTCCACAGGTCGGAAGACCTGCTTACAGTTCCATGTACCTCCCCTCCCTCTTTAATAAAACGCCTTGCAAGGCTTGCCCCTACAAAACCTGAAATACCTGTAATTAAAATTTTCTTTTTCTTTATTTTATACATAGAACAAACATTGATTATCCCTTTCACTACAATAGTTTTGACTATATGACCATTATAATATAAAATCATGCCATATCTTTCAACAATAAAGACAGGCAAAAAATGAACAGTAAAACAAAACATAACGAGGTACAGATAAACTACTATAGTGCAGGAATAAAAAGCACTATGATACCTGAAGCTTCGCCATACCTGCTAAAACAAATTGACGAGCTGGTAAGTTTTGCAGATATCAAACCACAAGACAAGGTTCTTGAAGTGGGGTGCGGAATGGGGCGCTACACTTTAAACATGGCAGAAAGAGGCATAGACATTTAAGGTTTTGACTTTACAGGGTTTATTCTATAAAAGCTGGATGAATAAAACACCGGCCGTTATATTATCCCCCTGCACCACACGGATATAATAAACGCCCCTAAAGAATTAAATGAAAAATTCGACAAGATTATTGGATTTTTCGCCATGCACCACTTTCATGATATTGAGGCATGTTACAAGGCCATGGCAAGGCTTTTAAAACCAGGCGGCACCATAACCTTTCTTGAACCAAACGCCTTCAACCCCTTATACTACTTGCAGATGATTATAAAACCCAACATGACATGGGAAGGCGACAAGGGGATAACCAAGATGAGGAAAGGCCTTATTTTTAAAGCAATGAAAAACGCAGGCCTTAAGAACCCAAAAGTTGCGAGATTCGGATTCCTGCCTCCACTGCTCTACAACATGAAAGGTGGTGCTTTAGCCGACACAGTTTTTGCAGGGTTTCCTTTGTGGAAGCCTCTTTTGCCTTTCCAGCTTTTTAAAGGAACAAAATAATGATTAATTTCATAAAAACACCCTAGCCCAAAGAACTAAGGTAATATTTCATGAGAAAAAGTACCTAAAGTTTCGTCCCAACACAGAGTGTTGCGGGTTCACCCCTGGCGGCGAGTCGCCGCAGACAGTTCATTGGCACACAGTACCTATAGTTTATAAAAGAGTTAATTTCAAGAAAATCCCGACAATTGGGTCCAGCGTCACGCTGGTCACGCTCCCTGAAAGAAATTGAAGTATGGGATTTTTGCCGCTACTTCCTTGGCTTTAGGTATGTTGCCTTTGAGTATGCCCAGTGAATCCCATATACCGTTTGTAAATGACTCCTGCATGCCTTTTGGGATGTCAACTGACATTGAGTTGCCGTCATAAGTGACGGTCTTGTTTTCTAAATCAATTGTAAATTTTGTCTCCGGTTTATTCTCTGCATAGTCCAGTAAGGTTTTTATCTCTGCGTCGCCTAGAGTGACGGTAGGTATGCCGAGAGCCTTACAGTTTCCGCGGAAGATCTCGGCAAAGCTGCCCCCGATGATTGCATTTATACCGGACCTCTTTATTGACTGGGGGGCATGCTCCCTCGATGAACCGCATCCAAAGTTAGTCTCTACTATCATAATGGAAGAGCCTTTGAACTTTTCCAGATTAAGGGGGTGGGAAGCTTTTTCTGTGCCATCTTCCTCGAACCTTTCGTCCTTAAAGAGACCCTCTTCTATGCCGTCAAATGTAGTGGCTATGAGGTAGCGGGCAGGAATTATCCTGTCCGTATCTATGTCGTTACCTCTTATTGGCACGGCCGTGCCTGTAACACTCTTTATAATCCTATCCATTTAGAACAAAACCTCCTATTTATAACAAAACCCAGTTAAAAAAAACTAAACAGTTCTTGTTAAAGTTTTTAAAATCGAACCAATTATATTATACAAACTCGCCCTATACAAATTCCCTGGGATCTGTAATAACCCCTGTTATTGCCGAAGCTGCTACTGTAGCAGGGCTGCCAAGGTGGGTCCTGCCCTTTGGGCTTCCCTGACGACCCATGAAGTTACGGTTAGATGTAGAAAGGCTTCTCTGGTTTCCCTTTAATTTATCCGGGTTCATTGCCAAACACATGGAACATCCTGCCTCACGCCACTGGGCTCCGGCCTCGAGGAATATCTTGTCTAAACCTTCTTTTTCTGCTTCCAACTTTATTTGCTGTGACCCGGGAACAACTAACATCTCCACAGAGTCCTTAACTTTCCTGCCTTTTAGCACCTCTGCCGTAATTCTTAAGTCGCTCATCCTTCCGTTTGTGCAGGACCCTACAAAGGCAACATCAATCTTAATGTCACTAAGACTCTGACCCTCTGAGACTCCCATATAATCAAAAGCCTCCTTTGCCCCGCCTCTTTGCTCTTCTTTTAATGAATCCATGGTAGGAAGTTTTTCCTCCACTGATAATGTTTGCTCCGGGTTAATTCCCCATGTAACCATAGGGACAAGCTTTCCTGCATCAAAGTTTTTGATATCATCATACTTAGCGTCCTTGTCAGATGCCACGGACTTCCAGTACTCAACTGCCCTGTCCCACTGGTCAGGTTTTGGGGCATACTCTCTGCCCTTTATAAACTCAAAGGTAGTCTCATCGGGATTTACATAACCAATCCTGGCCCCTCCCTCTATACTCATATTACAAATGGTCATCCTCTCTTCCATGGTCATGGAGTCAAGAAGGGTGCCTGCAAACTCATAGGCATAACCAATGCCTCCCTTTACGCCAAGCTCTCTTATGATGTTTAAAATAACATCCTTTGCATAAACCCCCCTGCTGAGTTTCCCGTCATAATTAATTCGTCTTACCTTGAGCTTATCCAACGGCAAAGTGCCTGTCTCTAATATATAACGAACCTCGGTTGTGCCGATACCAAAGGCAAGGGAGCCAAAAGCGCCATGTGTAGATGTGTGAGAATCGCCGCAGGCAACAGTCATTCCAGGCTGAGAGATTCCCCTCTCAGGGCCTACTACATGAACAATTCCCTGCTTACCACTCTCTAAACCAAAAAATGGTATGTGATATGTTGCTACATTACCCTCAAGTGCAGAAAGCATTGCCTCAGCCTCATCCAATTTAAAAGGCCTCTCCTGCTCTGTCGTAGGTATAATATGGTCAGGGGTAGCAAATGTATTGTTGGGGAAAAGCACCTCTCCTCCTGCCTCTTTAATCATGCCAAATGCCTGTGGGCTGGTGACCTCATGTATAAGATGGCGTCCAATTAGTATCTGATATTGCCCCGAAGGCAGCTGGCAGACTTTGTGAATATCCCAAACCTTGTCATATAGTGTGTTTTCTGACATATTTCCTAACTTGCTCCTTCTTTAGTAGCTATACTACCTAAAATTTGTAAAACTCAATCCGGTTATTATCCAACAAAACAGATAGAAAATCAAGCAATGGTAATAAGGTCTTAATCCAGCAGGGCTGTACTTTCATTTATTTCCAAAAAATCTAAAGCTGCTTTATCCTCATTTAAATACAAAGAGATTTCTTTTAACTCTTTCAGCTGCCTGGTTCTAACCTCGCCAACAGCAAGTTTTGGATAATAAGTATATACTCTTCCCAGCGGCATGGCTTCAATAGAGGCCAGCTCGCTACCTTTAAACTCAAAACCGTATATCATCCCCCCTTTTGTGCGGCCGCTTTTTTGGTCAAAAAGAAAGTTACCCATACTATATATAATTGGTTTGTCCTTATAAAACTCTAAACTCTGCACCACATGAGGGTGGTGCCCCAGTATTATGTCCGCCCCATAATCAATAATATCATGGGCAAGCTTAACCTGTCTCTTTATAGGTTTAGCCTCGTACTCCACCCCCCAATGGATAGACACAATCACGATATCGGCTGCCAGTTTTGCATTTTTAATATCTACCTTAAGATACTTCCTGAAAAACGGCGCTATGCCGGCCCTGCCGGCCCCGGCATAAACATCATTAGAGTGGGCTACACCGTATCCAAGAAAAGCAAACTTAGTGCCATTTTTTTCAATTATTACAGGCTCTCTGGCCTCCATTAAATCCTTACCGGCACCAAAGTAACTTACCCCCGCTTCTTTTAAATATTTCCTGGTAGAAGTTATCCCCTTAGGGCCATAATCCATTGAGTGGTTATTGGCAATGCTAACTACAGTAAAACCAGCGTCTTTAAGTGCCTTTGCCGATTCAGGGGCAGCAAGAAAATTGTAATCCTTTTTATAATGAGATTTTTCTTCAACACCCTTCTTATCTTTCTTCATAACCCCTATCATACTCTCCAAATTACCAAATACAATATCAGCTTTTTTAAGGTCACCTTTTATAAACTCAAAGGGAGCATTCACACCATCAGACTTCATCCTCTTACCTATATACCTCCCCACCATAATGTCACCGGTGGCATAGAGAGTTACATTGTCATCAATAGTTTGGGCAGGCAATGCTGCTTCCCTGTCAACAGTTCTGTATCCATATATAAATAGACTAAAGACTACAATAAGCAGCAGCCCTATAATATTGATATTTTTCATAACATTATTTCTCATAATATAAAGACTACCCCTATGCACTACTTTTGACAAGTAAATTGAACCTTACAAATGTTCCAAAGTGTAACAATTGTTGCAAATTGAAACATATCTTGCAGCCATACTGGATATACTGTATAATTAAAGGATTAAACTAAGGAGAAAACCATGCCAGACTATCAAAACCTGCTCAATATAAATAGCGATACAATCCTAAACAGTATTACTGATGGTGTTGTTGTCATAGGGTTAGACAGTGAAATATTATTTATGAACCGCGCCGCAGAGGAAATCGTCCACACTGTCGGTGGCAGCCAGTTCAGTTTAGAAGCCAAATGTACGGATGTCATGGGACACTCGGGCTGCACCATGGGATGCCTCCTAAAAAAAACCTTAGAGACAAAAGAAAATATCTACAACTATGAAGCCACCTTCGAAAAAGACGGCACAAAAAGACTTTTTAATATTAACACTACACTGCTTAAAGATAGTAACGATAACATTATTGGCGGCATTGAAATATTTAGAGATATCACCCTTATAAAGGAACTGGAAGATGAAATAAAAGTTAAATACTCCTTTGATAACTTTATAGGAAAAAACCATAAACTAAACGAAGTTTTCGACCTGGTAAGAGAAGTTGCCCCTACAAGATCTACTGTACTGATAGAAGGTGAAACAGGAACAGGTAAGGAGTTAATAGCAAAATCCATTCACCATAACTCCCCCAGAAGCTCGGAGCCACTTATAAAACTTAACTGCGCTGCCCTATCGGAGAGCCTCTTGGAGAGCGAACTCTTTGGCCATGTAAAGGGCTCTTTCACGGGAGCCATGACAGATAGGTCGGGCCGCTTTGAGCTTGCCCACAGAGGCACACTCTTTTTAGACGAAGTAGGTGACCTGTCACAGCAAACTCAGGTAAAATTACTTAGAGCCCTCCAAGAAGGAGAGTTCGAGAGAGTGGGAGGCACAAAAACTATACAAGTAGATGTAAGGATAATTGCAGCTACAAATAAAGACCTAAAAGAAGAAGTTAATAAAGGTAACTTCAGGGAAGACCTATATTACAGGCTTAAAGTCGTACCTATAAAACTTCCCCCTCTTAGAGAAAGAAAAAACGATATACCTCTTTTAATAAACCACTTCATGAAAAAGTTTAACGAAGAGATGGGCAAAAAAATCACCAACATATCCCCTGCTGCCATGGAAGTCCTTATGGATTATAACTATCCGGGAAATGTTCGGGAGTTGGAACATATAATTGAACACGCTATTATAAGGTGTCACACAAAAACCCTGAACCCGGAAAACCTGCCAAAAGAAACTCACAAGAACGACCTTATAGCTAAAGCCATCGACAG
>CBDUXU010000072.1:0-9555 GCA_965371285.1 uncultured bacterium
CCACGAAGGTCCAACAGGAATCGAAGTCGTTCACATGACATAATGGAACGCAAACCCTCCCCTCATAAAGCAAGGACTACTGAGAAAAAACAAGGTGAAATAAGAAGTTCTGGTATCGAAAAAGAAATAAGCAAACCTAAAATCAGCCTGGGATTCCATATTCCAGCCCTAAAGGATAAAGACACTTATGCCATAGATGTTTTAGCTGAAATATTAGGAAGCGGCGTCACTTCTAGATTATACAAAAAAATAAAAAAAGATAAGGAGCTTGTATATGGTATTTCTACTTACGCAATGACGCCAAAAGACCCTGGAATCTTTATGATTTACGCAACTCTTGAGAGAGACAAAGTTAAAGAAACAACCAGGGAAATATTCAATGTGATCTTTGAACTAGGTAAGAACGGGCCTACTGAAGCAGAACTAGACAAGGCCAAGCTGTCATTAGAGAGCGATTTTGTTTACGGCAGAGATAATATGTCTGGCAGAGCAAGACAACTTGGTTATTATGAAACAATATCCGGCAGTCTGGATTTTGAATCTAAATACATTAGCGGTGTTAAGTCTATAACAGGTGACGCTATTAAATCTGTAATAGGAAAATATTTTACTGTTGATAACACCTCCTTTGCAGCAGTAATGCCACGAGATGCAAAAAGATTAAAAGAAAAAAATACAATAAAAATAATTAAAAATGCCATAGAACTGGCAAAACTTAACAATAAACAAACCCTGAAAACTACCGGGATAGTTAAAACAGAATTAAAAAATGGCATAAAACTAATTGTCGAAGAGAATCATTCTAACAGCACTGTTGCTTTTTATATAACCGTCAATGGAGGACTCCTCTTTGAAAACCAAAACAATAACGGAATTGGCAATTTTATGGCAGGCATGCTGAGGCGTGGTACCAAAGATAAAAATATGATTGAACTGGCAGAAGAAATTGAATCCCTTAGCGGGTCTCTCAGCGGGTTTTCCGGCAAAAACTCAGCAGGAGTCTCCGGTAAGTTCTTGTCCAAACACTTCCATAAAGGCATTACCCTTGCCTCAGAACTTGTTTTATCTCCAAGTTTTGATGACAGGGAGATGACTAGACTTCGCCATGACATACTGGCAAGCATAAAAATGCAGGAAGACAGGCTCCCCTCTTATACATTTAAACTATTAAATAAAGAATACTTTGGTGACCATCCCTACAATATGCCTAAACTCGGAACAATTAAGTCAGTCACAGCATTAAATAGGGAAGATTTAGTAGAACACCACAATCGTTTGTTTACTCCTAATAAGATGGTAATAACTGTAGTTGGAGATATAAATGCAGATGACGCAGCTGCCAGAGTAACCGCTCTTTTTGGTGGCATGAAAAAAAGCAAATTAAAGAAGATTAAATACAAAAAACATAAACTCACCGATGGTATAAAATTAACCGGGGCAAAAAAAGACAAACAGCAGACTCATATTGCACTGGCCTTTCCGGGAGTCTCGTTTAAACATACAGATAAATATGCCATAGATATACTCACCGAAGTCTTAGCCGGCATGGGGGGCAGGCTTTTTGTAGAACTTCGCGACAAGCAGAGTCTTGCCTATTCTGTAACAGCTTTTTCACAAAAAGGCGTGGATGCCGGTGCCATTAATCTCTACATTGCCGCAGCTACGGATAAAGAAGATGCTGCCTTAAAAGGTTTATTAACTGAATTGGAAAAGGTAATAGCCGATGGTATTACAGAGGAGGAACTTAAAAGAGCCAAGAGCGCAATTATCGGAGGTTTTGAGATAGGTTTGCAAAACCCATCGAGCAAGGCATCCAACATGTCCAATAACGAACTGCAGGGATTAGGGTTTGATTATTACAAGAGATATCCACTGCTGTTAGAAAAAGTTACTACAAAAGATGTTAGAAGAGTTGCTAAAAAATACCTGACTCTCGACTCTTTCGTTATCTCGAAAGTAGGAGCAAACTATAAAAAAGATTAATTAAGCTGGGTTACTTGGAGGTTGATATATAAACGCCGTTCCACCCCTTATCAGGCGGGGATTCTATATATTCCCCGCATCTTTTTATATAAACAGCGGAAGGACCGTCATTAGGGTTGGTTTTTAATAACTCTTTAAACCCCCTCATTGCGGTCTTAAACTTTCCTTTTCTGTAATCAAGCAATGCGGAGCTAAAGCCTTTAATTAAATTCTCATACTTGGCTTTTTCTCCTGCATAACCAAGTAACTCAAATATCGCCACAGGTTTGTTTTTACCCTTAACTCGAATGATATCCAGTTCCCTGAATACAAAATCGCTGCCTGATTTATTCCCCCCCACTGCATTAAGAGTAGCCTCACTGACAATAATGGAACTCCCGTAAACTTTATTTGTCCCCTCCAGACGGGAACTTAGATTAACTGTGTCTCCCATTGCAGTATAATCGAACCTTTGCTCAGCCCCCATGTTACCCACTACCGCCTCCCCTGTGTGTATGCCTATGCCTATTGCAATATTCGGTATGTCCCTCTCAGTCCATCCTATATTGAGAACAGAGAGCTCAGACATCATTTCCAATGCAGCCCTGCAGGCTCTAACCTCATGGTTGGGTAAATCAAAAGGAGCATTGAAGAGAGCCATAATTGCATCACCTATATACTTATCGACAGTCCCTTCCTCTTTAAATACTATTTCTGTCATTGGGCTCAGGTACTCATTTAAAAGGCTGACCAGCTCTTCAGGGGGCAGTCTCTCGGATATGGTTGTGAAACCCCTTATGTCAGAGAACAAAACCGTTATTACCTTCTTCTCTCCACCAAGTTTTAACCTGTCCGGGTCTTTTATTATTTGAGAGACAACCTGAGAGGAGACATAAGTGGAAAAAGCTTTTTTCATGTATTTACTTTTTGTCTCCACAACAACATTCCTGTAGGTTTCCAGAGAAATATATGTAACAGTTAAAGCAAATACAGGATATATCATTCCAAGGATTAAATTCAACTCAGAAAAGGCGTAAAAAGTACCGCTAACTATAAAAACAAAAAAAGAAAGGAAAACAATAAGGCTTATAGAGGACCTATGTGTCTTGGCAATAGAAAAAGCCAAAATTAAAGGGAAGATTAAAATAAATATAATATCTAACATTATTGCACTGGCATCATGGACTAAAAATCTATCTTCTAAAAAACTCCCTACTATGGTTGCATGTACCTCCACGCCAGGATAGACAGGATCAACAGGTGTTACCCTAATATCATAAATTGCTTTTTCCGTTGCACCAATAAAAACTATCTTGTCTTTATATTCATCTACCTCGGTGCGTCCTCTTATAATATCCACAGCTGGAATAGTTTTAAAACTGCCGCCTGGACCATAAAAATTTAAGGTAAGGCTTCCCCTTTCATCTAAAGGCACACTTAAACCGCCAATAGACATGCTGTCAATACCAAATTCATTTACAGTCAATATAGGATCTTCATCAAAGTATCTTTTTATTGCTTCTACGGAAAGGGATGGATAGATTGTACCTTCATACTCATAAAACATGCTGGCTACCCTATAAACACCATCTTCCGAAGGCAGGATGTTAAAGGAACCAAAACCTACAGCTCCCACGCCCAGTATGTTTATGTTTGATTCGATGCCGGTAAATTTATAAATTGGAGAACCGGCTTCCTCTAGACTCTCCACGCCGTCTATAAAATGTATAATACTTAATTTTGAACGATGAAGCTGGTCCAAACTTATCTGGTCAGCTGTTTCTGTAGAGTCATTCCTGAAAAAATATCCCAGCACAACATTGCCGGATTTTTTTATAGCATTGGAGAGTGAATTATCTGCGCTGGTTTTTTCTGTTTCTGAAAAGACCATATCAAAGGCTACGACTTTTGCAGGAGAGAGTTTCTCTACAAGTTTTGCCATAACTTCCCTTGACCATGGCCACCGACCCAGTTCATTAACACTCTTCTCGTCAATTGCAACAATAATAACTTCAGAAGGAGGGGTTTCCCTGCCCCTTTTATTAAACATTAAATCCCTGCTTTTTAAATCAACAGCTGAAAGAAATTCAGGATTTACCAAATAAAGAATCAAGACAAATAAAGAAATAGCGCCTCCCATTAATAAAAAGGCGCCTGCTCCTTTAGGTGAAATATTTTCTAAAAGCTTCATCAGTTACTCTCAATTACTCTGTGCCTGGTTGATTTTTATCTACTGGCTTGTTTAACAACCACTCCAGCTCCAACTTAGCTTTTACGCTGAAAAATAAAAGTTTAATGGAGCCAACATCTTCGCCGCCTTTAGGAAACCTAACTACATAAGCCTGACTCCAAGGGCCTATATAAGGGTAGAAATTTGCCGTTCTTGCATCTTCTTTGTTAGATTTTTTAATGCTTGAAGGTTTAACCCTGAGGCCGTCTACCTCTAAATAAACATCCCAAATAGAGTCTTTCTTATGCAGGTCATTCCACTGAGGCGTTGGTGTATATAGGGAAAAGAAGAATTCGTGATATTTACTTATTTCCTGGCCATTGGAAACTATTTCACTGTAAACCGGTTTTTTATTATCACCGGTTCTAAAACCATAGAGTCTGGAATATTCAGAAGTAAAGGCTCTCCGAAACTCTGCACTCTTATAAGTGGCATCCACTATAATAGTCTCACTGCCGACTTTATGATAAGCTCTGGATTGTTTTGTCCATTTGCTTAGAATTTCCTCATAAGAAGGCTGATTATTTGAGGTTTTAACTGGACTGCAAGAATAAAGAAAAGTTGATAATAAGATTATTGAGACTAAAAATAGGTTTCTAGCCATTACGAGACCTCCCACTTAATTAATAATATTAAGATTTAAAAAGAACGAGTTGCGGCGGTTTTTTATTTTTTCCAACCTCAACAGGATAATTTTTTGTAAAACAAGCATCACAAAATGTATCCCCATTATCTGTTACAGCTTTATAAAGCCCTTCCACTGATAAGTAACCGAGGCTGTCAGCGGTTATATATTTACTGATTTCTTCTGTTGAGCTCGAAGAGGCAATAAGCTCCTCTTCATTAGGTGTGTCAATGCCATAAAAACATGAAGCTATAGTTTTAGGCGAACTTACTCTCATATGAACTTCTTTTGCACCGGCAGCCTTTATCATTTTTATAATTTTCTTACTTGTTGTACCTCTAACAATCGAGTCATCTACAACAAGAACTCTTTTATCTTTAATAAGACCCTTAATGGCATTTAGTTTTATTTTAACCCCGAAATGACGAATAGTTTCTTTAGGTTCAATAAAGGTCCTGCCTATATAGTGATTCCTTACAAGCCCCATCTGAAAAGGTATTCCACTTACTTCTGCGTAACCAATAGCAGCAGCAACGCCTGAGTCAGGCACAGGGATTACAATATCTGCTTCTACATGATGTTCCATTGCAAGTATTCGACCCATATTTTTTCTTATTTCATAAACATTCCTGCCAAATACCATGCTGTCAGGGCGGGCAAAATAAACAAACTCGAAAATACATGGTGTTGATTTTTGAGGTTCCAGTGGCTTAAAACTTCTAAGTCCCTTTTCATTTATTATAATCACCTCACCAGGCTCAACATCCCTCACATACTCTGCGTCTATTAAGTCAAAAGCGCAGGTCTCAGATGCAACCACATAAGAATCTTTTAACTTGCCCAAACAAAGAGGACGAAAACCATTAGGATCGCGGGCAACAACTAAACTCTTCTCTGTCAATATTGCCAATGAGTAAGCACCTTTAATCCTGTTTAGCGCATAAGTAACTCTATCCAGCAGTGACTGCTCCGTTCTTGATGCAATAAGATGAATAATAACTTCTGTATCCATAGAAGATTGAAAAATTGAGCCATAAGCTTCCAGTTCATCTTTTAATATTGATGCATTGACCAAGTTACCGTTATGGGCAATTGCGATAGGTCCCCTTGAATATTCAACAACAAAAGGCTGAGCGTTTTTTATGTGGCTTTCGCCCTGAGTTGAATACCTAACATGGCCAATTGCCGCATGGCCGGGAAGGTCTTTTAAATCCTCTTCACTAAATAAATCTGCTACCAAACCCATACCTTTGTCGGAATGAAGAGTTTTTCCGTCAGATGTAACTATTCCGGCACTCTCTTGCCCCCTATGCTGAAGTGCATAGAGTCCCAAGTAGGTTAGGTTTGCAGCCTCTTCGTGATTGTATATGGCGAAGACGCCGCACTCATCATTATATTTATCATTAGTTGGCAAAGAGTCTGATGAGTCTGTATCCTCAGTTGAGGTAGGTTTTTCTGTTTCTGACATTTGTAGGCCCTTAGAATTTATTTATGTATCAATTTTAGCCGCACTATTTATGGTCATTTTATATGCACTATTCGTGCATAAAGTTCGGTATAAAGTCGTGCCACTGATTGTAAAGTTCTTTAATAGGAAGATTTATTATATCATTAATTTTAATATTTTCACCACCAACTTTGCCTATTAATGTAAATTTTACCTTATTTTTATTTGCCAGCTTTTCTGCCTCTTTTAACCTATCTGGACTTAGACTAATGATTGCCCTCGATTGACTTTCTCCAAATAAGACAGAATCCGCTCTAAAACCAAAACCTTCTAAATCAATATTTACCTCACAGCCAATTGTAGATTCGCCGGAGAAACAAGACTCTGCAAGGGCTACAGCCAACCCTCCCTCTGACAGGTCATGGGAGGAATTTATTAATCCAGCCCCAATTAAAGCTCTAAGTGTATCGTGAAGAGGAACTTCCAGGTCAAAATCCAGCTTTGGCGGAGCCCCTACCTCAAGGTTATGTATTACCTTTATATATTCGCTGCCGCCCAGTTCGTCAAAGGTCTCTCCAAGCAATATAATGATATCGTCTTCTTCTGTATTATTCTTGAATGATTGGGTCACAATCTTCTCTGGGTCCTCTATAAGCCCTACCATGCCTATCGTAGGAGTAGGATGTATGGCAACCCCTGAAGTCTCGTTGTAGAGGCTCACATTACCGCTAATAACAGGGGTATTAAGGGCCTTACAGGCATCTTTAATACCTCTTACTGCCTCCACGAACTGCCACATAACCTCAGGCCTGCTTGGGTCTCCAAAGTTAAGGCAATCTGTCAGGGCAAGGGGTTTCGCCCCGCTTGATGCTAAATTTCTAGCTGCCTCGCTTACGGCAATTTTAGCTCCCACATAAGGGTCTAAATAACAATATCTTGAATTACAGTCCAAAGTCATGGCCAAACATTTATCAGTGTCCCCATTCTTACCCATTCTTACCCTAACCACCCCTGCATCTGACCCCGGAAGGGTAATGGTATTCACGCCAACCATGTGGTCATATTGACGGTATATCCAGTGCCTGCTGGAGATATTTGGAGAGGCAAGCAAACTACTTAAAATATGATTAAAATCAGTAGGTTCAGGAATATTATTAAAGTCATAACTCAGATTTTCTTTGTACCATTTTGGCTCTTTATGGGGACGATCGTAGATAGGCGCCTCGTCAGTTAGGGCAGTTGCAGGCATATCGGCAACCACCTCACCGTTGTCTAATATGACAACCCTCTCTGTGTCTGTGACCTTTCCGATTACTGCGGCGTCCAGGTCCCATTTCTCAAATATTGTCTTAACTGTCTCCTCTGCTCCTTGTTTTACAACCATTAACATGCGCTCCTGGCTCTCCGAGAGCATTACCTCATATGGCGTCATCCCCTCTTCCCTGCGTGGTACAAGGGCTACATCCATCTCAATTCCTGCTCCTCCGCGGGAGGCCATCTCTACGGCTGATGAGGTAAGTCCTGCGGCTCCCATGTCTTGAATACCTACTACAGAATCGGTCTCAAACAGCTCCATACAGGCCTCTAAGAGCAGTTTTTCCGTAAAGGGATCACCAACCTGCACTGTCGGACGCTTCTCCTCACCGCCTTCCTCAAAGGTATCACTAGCCATTGTAGCACCGTGTATTCCGTCCCTGCCGGTCTTAGACCCTACATATATGATTGGGTTAGCGATTCCTGAGGCTGTGCCGAGGAATATTCCGTCAGTTGGCACTATTCCTACATTCATGGCGTTTACCAGGTTGTTTCCGTTGTATGATTCGTTAAAATAGACTTCCCCCCCTACTGTGGGCACTCCCATGCAGTTGCCATAGCCGGCAATCCCTGCCACTACTCCTTCTACGAGGTATTTGGTTTTGTGGTGGTCAATAGAGCCGAATCTTAAGGAATTCAGGTTAGCTATGGGACGAGCTCCCATAGTGAACACATCTCTCATAATACCGCCAACCCCTGTGGCTGCTCCCTGATATGGTTCAATGTATGATGGGTGGTTGTGGCTTTCTACCTTAAATGCACATGCCAGACCGTCGCCTATGTCCACTATTCCTGCGTTTTCACCGGGGCCTTGAATAACCTGTGGCCCCTCGACTGGGAAGCCTTTTAAGTGTTTGCGGGAGGATTTATAACTGCAGTGTTCGCTCCACATAACAGAAAATATGCCAAGCTCAGTATATGTAATATCGCGCCCCATGAGGTCGATTATCTTGTCATATTCTTCAACAGTTAGGCCGTGTTCAGTGGCCATTTCTTTTGTTATTTTCATATTTGGTTATAATATCCGAAAAAAGTGTTATTTTGGGGAATTCTGTTCATTAAGAGAGAATAAAATAACCTAAAAATGGGTAAATGACAACCAATAAGTTATCAAAAAAAGCTTATTTGGAAGATTTTTTAGAGGTCAGGTTTATCTCCTAAAGACCTGGTTCTTTGATGCCTCTTTTTTGGCGGGCTATCAGATCTTCTCTCCATCTGATTATCTCCGAATAAGGTAATATTTCAGGAAGTTCTTCAAGTGAAATTAAACCAACTTCAACTTTCATAAGTGCATCCTTAACCATTGGAACCATGCCTTGAGAAATGGCATCCATATACATTTCCTCATAACTTGCATGTTTGGTAATAAGGGCTCTACTGTCTGTGTCTGCAACCCAAAACTCAAGCACTGCAACCCTGCCTTTGTGTCCGTTATAGTTACAGCTTGCACAGCCTGAGGACTGGTAAAACTCTAATCCCTTTGGCACTCCTGTAGGATAAAAATAATTAAGAAGTTCTTTGGAAGGCCTGTAAGGTGCTTCGCAGTCTTTACAATTTCTTTTGGCGAGCCTTTGCGAACAAATTGCCAGAAGTTCCGAGGCAATTGTACCGGGGTCAAGATTAAGGTCTAAAAGTCTTTGTACACTTTCAATAGTGTTGTTTGTGTGCAAGGTAGAAAAAACAAGATGCCCTGTTTGACTTGCCCTCATAGCCTCAAGAGCTGTGTCAGGGTCTCTAATCTCACCAACTAAAATAATGTCAGGGTCTTCTCTTAAAAAAGATTTAATAGCATTGTCAAAGGTGAATCCGATTTCATTTTTAACCTGGGTTTGCTGAATGTACTCTATGGAATATTCAATTGGGTCTTCAATTGTAATAATTTTTTTTGACCTGTCTTTTCTAAGTTCCCCGAGAGTGGAATAAAGAGTCGTTGTCTTTCCGCTGCCCGTAGGTCCTGTTATAAGTATTAACCCCGAT
>CBDUXU010000073.1:0-9546 GCA_965371285.1 uncultured bacterium
CCAAAAACCGTAATAGACAGAGTGCGGGGGATGGGAGTTGCTGTCATAACTAAAATATCAGGAGAAAGTTTTGAGTCGCCGCTGCTGAGCTTTGCCTTGGTTTTAATTTGAGCCCTTTGCTGAACTCCAAAACGGTGCTGCTCATCTATAACTGCGAGGCCCAAGTTTTTAAACTCTACATCTTTTTGTATAAGTGCGTGAGTGCCTATGATTATGTCCGCCCTGCCTGATGAAATTTCTTCGAGTGCCTGTTTTTTATCTGACGCAGTCATACTACCTTTTAAAAGTATCGTTTTAATACCTAACTGCTTTGTTTCATTTTCCATAAGGTTATAATGCTGAGTTGCCAGAATCTCGGTAGGTGCCATAATGGCTGCCTGATAACCGCTGTCCACTGCATTAAGCATTGCCAAAAAACTTACAACTGTCTTGCCTGAGCCGACATCACCTTGGACTAACCTGTTCATAGGATGAGGCGAGCTCATGTCTTTATCGATTTCTTCGACTGCCCTTTTTTGGGCATTAGTTAACTCAAAGGGTAAGGTCTTCTCGAAAGCTTTCCTGTGGCTTCCACCTACGGTAAAACTAACTCCGCCTTCTTTTTTAATATCTTTTCTTTTCATTGCAAGCCCGAGCTCTAACATGAAGAGTTCATCAAAAACCAAACTCTTTTTTGCCAAGTCTGTGTTTATATCTTGCGGCCTGTGCAGTTCAAATAAAGAATCTCTTAAACTAAGTACTCCGGCTCTCTTTCTGGCACCTTCCGTAGAGCCTGAGACCACAGAGTTTATATAACCGTCAAGGGCGGTGGTTACAAACTTTCTTATTGTTTTTTGGTGCATATTGTCGATCTGAGAATAAACCGGCACGAGGTGCGGCGCTTCACCAACCTTAGAGACACTAGGGCTTTGAATATCACCTAAGCAGTCCTCTGCGTCTTCTTTAGATATAAGCTCCAGGTCCGGGTGTATTATTTCTTTTTGTTTTCCAAAAAGAGTCGCAGTGCCAAAAAATCTCAACCACTGACCCTCTTTATATTTTTTCATATAACTCACCCTGTAATGAAACCACTTTAGTTTAAGAAGTCCCGTACCGTCAGTCAGTACAACTTCAAAAACTTTTCTTTTCCCATATCGAGCCTCTCCTGCTATTACCACCTCCCCTACTCCGCTAACAGGGGAGCCGGCTTCAAGGCGTGCAATTTTTGAACTGCGGCTCCTGTCTTCATACCTTATAGGGAGGTAATAAAGCAGGTCTTCAATTGTGTTTAATCTTTTTTTGGAAAGCCTCTCGGAAAGTTTGGGGCCAATACCCTTCATAAACTGGAGTGGTGTATCTAAATGGGTGAAATTTTTCAGAACTTCCTTTAGAGTTAGAGGCTGGACATCTTTATTAGTAGCAACTGTGCCGGTTTTAGATTCTACTGGCTTAGAAACCTTAGTAGTAGGAGTTTTGCCATCTAACAGGGCAAGAGCCTCTGTAATAGAGATTTTCTTTTTGTCGTCATCCAGTGAGTCAAAATCGGTAAAAAGTTTTTTTATTGCGGAAAATTCCTCTCCTACACCTTTATCAATACTAATTGCCTTATCTGCCAAACCCGAAATAAGGGCAGGAAGGCCTTTAACATTGTTCATGTGAGAGAAATTATCTTTGGAAGAAAACAAAAGAGGTTTCCTTATGGACTCTTTAATTTTATCTATGTCCATATCATCGTCCATAGGTTTCCCCATATAAAAACCTAACCGTTATTTTTTGAAATAGTTTTATGATGGTCCTGAATTGCAGTAACAGTAATGCCTTCCCTGGCTATTGCCTTAATGCCTTCCGTTGCAGCCTTGGCTCCTGCAATGGTCGTAAAATATGGAATGCCGTTATCGAGAGCACCCCTCCTGATGCTCTAGGAATCTTCAATACTCTTTTGCCCGAAAGAGGTGTTTATTACCATACAAATATCTTTATTTTTTATTTTATCTACGATATGAGGGCGGCCTTCGCTGACCTTGTGGACTTTTTCTGCATCTATGCCCTTACTGTTTAAATACTTTGCAGTTCCATGGGTTGCAACGACTTCAAAACCCATTCCAGAGAGATCCTTTGCCACAATTTCTATAACTTCTTTGTCCCCATCTTTTACGCTTATAAATACCGTACCCTCATTTGGCAATATATTTCCGGCTGCAATTTGTGCCTTGGCAAAGGCTCGGGCAAAATCAGAGTCTATACCCATAACCTCTCCTGTGGATTTCATCTCGGGACTCAGCACGCTGTCCACACCGGGGAACTTTATAAACGGGAAGACAGCTTCTTTTACGCATACATAGTCCGGTACTATCTCACTTGTAATACCCAATTCTTTTAAAGTAACTCCCAACATTAACTTAGTGGCGATCTTTGCCATAGGGCGGCCTATTACTTTACTTACAAAAGGTACAGTCCTTGACGCCCTTGGATTTACTTCTATTATATAAACCTCATTATCTTTTACAGCAAACTGTACATTCATTAAACCTATGACGCCAAGCTCTTTTGCCATACTTATGGTTTGTTTTTTAATCTCGATTAAAATTTCACTACTTAAGGAATAAGGAGGCAGAGAGCAGGCACTGTCCCCCGAGTGTACCCCTGCTTCTTCAATATGTTCCATTACACTGCCAATAACAACATCTGTCCCGTCGCTTAGACAATCTACGTCAACTTCAACAGCAGAGTTTAAAAACCTGTCAATTAGGATTGGCCCCATATCCATACCGTGGAAGGCTTCAATTGTTCTTACCATATAATCACTTAACTGCTCCCCGTCATAAACAATTTCCATTGCCCTGCCGCCGAGTACATAGGACGGGCGAACCATTACAGGATAACCAAGTTTACCTGCAACCTTGGCAGCACTCTCAAAGTCTCTGGCTATGCCGCTCTCCGGCCGTTTTAAGTTCAGTTTAGTCAGGAGCTTGTCAAACCTCTCCCTGTCTTCCGCCCTGTCAATGGCATCGGGAGGTGTGCCGACAATATTAACTCCTGCCTTCTCTAAGGCAACTGCAAGTTTAAGGGGAGTTTGTCCGCCAAGCTGGACTATTACACCGTATGGTTTTTCTTTTTCTATAATTGCCATTACATGTTCAAAAGTGAGAGGTTCAAAATATAACCTATCGGATATATCGTAATCGGTAGAAACTGTTTCGGGATTACAGTTGACCATTATGCTTTCTACACCTATTTCTTTTAGGGCAAAGCTGGCATGGACGCAGCAGTAATCAAACTCTATTCCCTGGCCAATCCTGTTAGGGCCGCTGCCAAGAATGATAACTTTCTTTTTGTCTGTGGGGTTTGACTCGCACTGGGCGGTAGGTTTTGAATTTTTATCATTTATATTATAAAAGGGCCTCTCATAAGTTGAATAAAGATAAGGGGTCTGGGCTTCAAACTCTGCTCCGCAGGTATCCACCTTTTTATAAACAGGCAAAATATTATTTGCCTTAGCAAGGAATTTAACATCATCAAAATATTTTCCCGTTAACTTTGCAATCCTGTCAAAAGACAGACCAGCCTCTTTGGAGGTCCTTAGAGTCTCTCCTGAAAGGTCAACGGTTATAAGTTTTTCTATTTCTACAATCTCCCACAGATGATTTAAAAACCAAGGGTCAATACCTGTTAGTCCCTGCACCTTATCTACGGAAAATCCGCCCCTTAGAGCTTCCATAATAAAGTAAATCCTGTCTGCACCTGGGGTTTTAAGAGATTGAATAAGGAGTTCTTTGTCTTCTTCAGTAGGTTCAAATGTATAATCTTTTCTGTCTTTACTAACTACAAAATCAAATCCGCTTTTACCTGTCTCAAGAGAGGCAATCCCCTTACCAAGGGATTCTTTAAAAGTCCTGCCTATGCTCATGGCCTCACCTACGGACTTCATCTGTGTAGTCAGAGTCGCATCGGCATTAGGGAACTTCTCAAAAGCGAAGCGAGGGAGTTTTGTAACAACATAATCAATGGTAGGCTCAAAAGATGCAGGAGTTTTTTTAGTAATATCGTTTGGCACTTCGTCTAAAAGATATCCAACAGCAAGTTTTGCGGCAATTTTTGCAATAGGAAAACCGGTTGCCTTACTGGCAAGGGCAGAGCTTCTCGAGACCCTTGGGTTCATCTCTATTATAATTACATTTCCGTTTTCAGGGTTAACGGCAAACTGAATATTACTACCACCAGTGTCCACGCCAATCTCTCTTATAACCTTAAGGGAATAATCGCGAAGCACCTGGTACTCCTTGTCCGTTAGGGTCTGGGCAGGAGCCACGGTTATTGAGTCCCCTGTGTGAACTCCCATAGGGTCGAAGTTTTCAATAGAACAAATAATAACAACATTATCTGCCTGGTCGCGCATAACTTCCAGTTCATATTCCTTCCAGCCAATAACGCTCTCTTCAATAAGCAGTTCGCTTGTAGGGCTGGCATCCAGTGCGGTGCGAACCATGGAGTCGAACTCTTCGCTGTTGTATGCAATCCCCCCGCCTGTACCTCCGAGAGTAAATGAGGGCCTTATGATTACAGGGAAAGAAAAGTCGTTAATAACATCGAGAGCCTCGGCAAAACTAGTTACAAAAGAACTTGCAGGAACAGCTACGCCGATTTTAGCCATAGCCTGCTTGAACTGCTCCCTATCTTCAGCTTTTTTAATAGCTTTATAGTTTGCGCCAATCATTTCTACATTATATTTCTCAAAGACTCCTGACTCGTATAATGAAACTGCAACATTTAATGCAGTCTGGCCTCCCATTGTAGGGAGAACTGCGTCAGGTCTTTCTTTTTCTATAATCTTCTCAACTACCTCCGGAGTAATTGGTTCTATATAGGTGCGAGAGGCAAACTCCGGGTCAGTCATAATGGTTGCAGGGTTTGAGTTAACCAGCACTACTTCATAACCGTCCTCCATAAGAGCCTTACAGGCCTGCACTCCTGAGTAGTCAAACTCGCAGGCTTGACCAATTATTATGGGCCCCGAACCAATTAGTAAAATCTTTTTTATGTCTTTTCTTTTTGGCAAAAAATAAACTCCTTAATTTTTAATAATTACTATTAACTCTGTCTTTATAATTCCTGTGGCTGCTACTCGCCATCCATTAAGTCTGTAAACCTTTTAAAAAGGTACGCCGAATCATGGGGACCGGGGCTTGCCTCAGGGTGATACTGAACTGAAAAAAACTTTCTCTTATAATCGGCAATACCTTCCACAGTTTTGTCGTTTAGGTTTATGTGGGTTACTTCTGTAATGTTTTTCAGTGAATCTTCATCTACTGCAAAGCCGTGGTTTTGGCTTGTTATCTCAACCTTACCTGTGGCTAAGTCCTTAACAGGCTGGTTGCCGCCTCGGTGGCCGAATTTGAGTTTGTAAGTCCTACCGCCAAGAGCAAGAGAGAGTATCTGGTGACCGAGGCAGATTCCAAAAATTGGAACCTTGCCTATTAACTCTTTAACTGTTTTTTGCGCATAATCAACAGGTTCCGGG
Organism: uncultured bacterium; assembly: GCA_965371285.1. Taxonomy (GTDB): domain Bacteria; phylum Desulfobacterota; class GWC2-55-46; order GWC2-55-46; family DRQE01; genus CBDUXU01. The sequence goes on from CBDUXU010000073.1 coordinate 5,498, forward strand.
TCTCCCGGTCCGTTGGATAAAAAGACTCCGTCAGGGTTCATAGCAAGCACCTCATCAGCGCTTGTTCCGGCAGGGACAACTGTAACAACACATCCGCTTGTTGCAAGAGAGCGAAGTATATTTGTTTTTATTCCAAAATCAAAGGCTACGACATTATAAATTTTATCTGCTCTAGCTATAACTTCATTTTTATTAACTCCGTGCTGCCAAACATTAATGCCTTCTAACATCTCATTATAGCAGTAAGGCTCCGGGCAGGTAACATCTTTAACTAAATCCCTACCAGTAAGGGGCTCTACCTTGAGTGCTTCTTTGTAAACCGTTTCTGCGTCAACATTCTCTACTGTTGAGATAACCCCTTCCATAGCACCCTTGTCGCGAATATGAGTGGTAAGCGCTCTTGTGTCTATGCCGTAGATGGCAGGAATTTTATTTTTAATTAAATAATTCGAGAGGCTATCGTTGGAGCGGTAGTTACTTGGGTTTTCTTCATAGTCTTTAACAACCAGGCCGCTTACGGTAACCTTGCCGCCGCTAAATCCACCCAGGTTTTTATTTTTGTCAGTAATGATGCTGGATTCAAAGTCATCATCATTAATTCCATAATTTCCAATTTGCGGGTATGTAAAAGTTACTATTTGCCCTGTATAAGAGGGGTCTGTTAGGATTTCCTGATAACCGGTAAGAGATGTATTAAATACCACTTCCCCTCCCCTTCGGCCGATATAACCAAAGGCGTAACCTTCAAAGATTGTACCATCGGAGAGTGCTAGGATTGCTTTTTGTTTTAAAGCCGTTTTACTTGTAGAGTTATTTATCTTTTTTATCCTTGTCATTAATTAGATGTCGCCTTTTTGTTATACTTCAAAGACTACTTTGCCTCCCACTATTGTTTTAACTGCCCTGCCCACCATCTCATGACCTATGTATGGAGAGTTTTTACTTTTTGATTTTAATTTATCTTTTTCCACTGTCCACTTTGAATCAATATCTATTATTGTAACATCTGCCCTATCACCTTTACCGAGACTTCCATAGTCTATCCCCATCGCCTTTGATGGATTAATCGTTAGTGCAGCGATTGCCTGATTAAGGGTTATATCCCCCCCGCGAACTAAACCTAAGGTCAGTGGCAATGCTGTCTCAAAACCAACTAGTCCGTTTGCTGCCTTATCGAACTCAATGTCTTTATCAACTAATGCGTGAGGAGCGTGATCGGTTGCAATACTCTCTATAGTTCCGTCTGCAATACCTTCCCTTAAAGCGACCATATCGTCATGGGAGCGAAGAGGAGGACACATCTTTGCATTTGTGTCGTAGAGTGCAACTGCCTCGTCAGTTAGTGTTAAGTGATGGGGAGCTGCCTCGCCTGATACATTGACTCCCTTAGCCTTACCTTGTCTGATAAACTCCACTGCTCCCCTTGTGCTTACATGAGCTATATGGATATGACCGCCGGTTAGGCGGGCAAGTTCTATGTCTCTGGCTACAACAGAATCTTCAGCTGCGTTAGGAAAACCCTTTAGACCAAGCTTTGTAGAAACCAATCCTTCGTTCATAACACCTCCGCAGGTTATACAATAATCTTCTGCGTGGGTTATTACTGCCATACCCAAACTCTTTGCATATTCAAGTGCACGCCTTACTACTCCTCCGTCTTGAATGTTCATGCCATCGTCACTGAAGGCAACACACCCTGCGTCTTTAAGGGAACTCATCTCTGTTAGAGTTTTACCGTCAAAGTTAACCGTAACTGCTCCAATAGGTAGTACATTAGCCAGAGCTTCTTCTGCTTTTTTTAATATATAACGTGTAACACTTTCGTTATCGTTTTTAGGGTTAGTGTTTGCCATGGCAAGTATGGTAGTAAAACCTCCTGCTACGGCAGACTCGCTGCCTGTTTTAATAGTTTCTTTATACTCAAACCCAGGCTCTCTCAGGTGGGTGTGAATGTCAACTAGCCCGGGGGTGACATACTTGCCACTAACGTCTATAACATTACCCTCTGGAAGTTTACCTCCCGATTTAATTACACTTTCAATTATGCTGCCTTCTATAACAACATCAAACTTACCGTCAATACCATTTGCAGGGTCTAAAACATGACCATTTTTTATTATAAGTTTTTTCAAATCCATTAAACCTTTCTATTCAGAAGCAGTCTGGTCACCGTCGCGGTGGCCGCCGAGGAGGAGATAAAAAAGCGCCATCCTCACTGCCACACCATTTGTAACCTGGTCAAGTATGAGAGAATACTTGCTGTCAGCCAATTCAGCGGAGAGTTCAACTCCCCTGTTAATTGGACCGGGGTGTAGTATAACTACATCGTCTTTACAATCTGCTAATTTATTACTATCAAGACCAAACATGTTTGCATACTCCCTGGGAGTTGAAAACAAACTCTCCACCTGTCTTTCTAACTGAATGCGAAGCATCATTATTACATCAACATCTTTTATACATTCTCTAATAGCGTTACCGTCACCTGCGACAGATCCGTAAACCTTGCAGCCAAGTTCTTCTATGCAAGCGGGGATCATGGTAGCAGGACCGCATACCCTAACCTCTGCACCTAGTTTAGTCAGTGCGTAAATGTTTGACCTCGCTACCCTGGAGTGAGTTATATCTCCGACAATGGCAACCTTTAACCCCCCTATGTCTCCAAACTTTTCTTTTAAAGTAAGCATATCAAGGAGAGCTTGGGACGGATGTTCGTGAGACCCGTCTCCTGCGTTGATGATACTTGCGCTCACATGGCGAGAGAGCATTGCCGGCGTTCCTGAGGACCCATGCCTTATAACAATGCAATCCGGCTTCATTGCCTCTAAGTTACTAGCCATGTCTTTTAATGTCTCTCCCTTGGAAGCCGAGCTTGTCTGGGCAGAGATGTTTATAGCATCGGCGCTCATCCTCTTTGCGGCAATCTCAAAACTTGTGCGAGTACGAGTAGAGTTCTCATAAAAAAGATTTATAATAGTCTTGCCCCTGAGGGTTGGAACTTTTTTAATATCCCTCTCAGAAACCTCTTTAAAAGACGCGGCAGTCTCGAGAATTAAGTTAATCTCTTCTACTGACAGGTCTTCTATTGTAATAACATCTTTGCGCTGGAGGGTTAGAAGCTTTGTCTCCACGGAAGTTTGCCCTGAAGTCGTCTCAGTTTTATTTTTTTTAAGTTTACTTTGCATAGTCTATTTTTGCTTGTCGTTTATACTACTTATCAGTCATTTTTCCAGTCTCTTTTAATGTCCTGCGGGTTACCTCATCCTTTTCATCAACCTCGGAGAGAAACACTTTTATTTCTTCTGTCTTAGAAGTAGGAATATTTTTGCCTACAAAGTCCGCCTTTATAGGAAGTTCTCTGTGCCCTCTATCTACTAAAACTGCAAGCTCTATTGCCGTAGGGCGGCCAAAATCCATCAAAGCATTCATGGCAGCTCTTATAGTGCGCCCCGTAAAGAGTACATCATCAACCATTACGACCTTCTTGCCGTCTATATTAATTGGAATTTTCATCTCTTTGAGGGGCTGGGTGTCTTTGAGCCCTATATCGTCTCTATATAATGTAGCGTCCACAGAACCAATAGGAATCTCTGCCCCCTCTATAGTAAAAATCTTCTCGGCTATACGCTTTGCTAAGTAAGACCCTCTTGTTGGAATCCCCAGAAGCACTAAGTTCTCTGTGCCATTGTTTTTTTCTATAATCTCGTGAGAAATTCGAGACAAAGCTCTCTCCACTGCCTTGTTGTCCAGAATTACTGCGGCTAATGAGTTAGGCATAAGTTAAACCCCCTAAGAAGTCCCTATTGCGAGTTCCGATAAAAAAAAGGCATAAAAAAACCCCAAATTTTTGAGCTATATCGAATTTGTAAATTTTACAAATAAAATTCGAGATGCCCCAATTTGAGGTGACCTTAAAGAATGTTTTATAATTATACATACTGACAACTCTATCTATATTTTTAGAATTGTAAGCATTATAATATTTAGATTTTAATATAACACAACCGTGCATTTTAGACCTTTCTTAACCTCTCGGGATTAAGTTAAAA
>CBDUXU010000074.1:0-9439 GCA_965371285.1 uncultured bacterium
GTGTAACCGATTCTCCGTGGGAGGAAGTGGATATATCTCAGTCTGAAACTCCAAAGCAGTTAAGCGGTTTTCCATCTCCGACAATTCTCGTTAATGGCTGCGAGGTAGAAACAGGGAGCAGGGTTTCTTATGGTAAGGGGGCGTGCCGTCTTGGCGGTGCCCAGACTACCCAGAGTATAATTAAGGGTATTAAGCTCTACAGAGGGGCGCTGGAGAGGTGAGGTTGTAAAATGGCAGTGTAAAAAAGGGCAACTCAAAATTGAGTTGCCCTTTTTTTGTTAAAAGGTAAATACTTGTTAATTATCTAGAGTATAGGCTAGAACTTAGATGTTCCTGACCTTTGGCTCCAGCGTCACGCAGCCGTGACACTCAGTGTCAGAATTTGTATGCTGCGAAGGCGTAAACATACTGCGCCTTGTCCGCTACTCCGCCGTTTCTCTCTTTTACTGCATCGCCAGGAGCGAACTCTGAGTAATTTAAGACTAACTTCAGGCCTTTTATTGCTCTTACTTTATAAACTGCCTTTAAGTCTATTTCTGTCCCTGCATCTGTTTCTTTCGTGCCGGGACCGAAAATGGTGTCCACTCCGTTACCTACGACAGTGTACCAACCATCTGTAGCTTCATCTAACTCAAGTATGTGGTAGTTAGCCGTAAGGGTCAGGTTTTTTAAAGGTGAGGTCCTAACTGAAAACCTAGTGTCCTTCATATTTGACCATGAGAAAAAGTCCATTTCACCGTAGTGCATGTGGTTAGTGTGGAAGGGGAATACAAAAGTTTCATTGGTATTATCGGCTTTCCCGTCTCCCGAGCCCTGAGCGTACTCTAAACCAATTCTTGTCTTCTCATCTCCTGGAAAAGTGTATCCTGCTTTTATTGCCATGGCTGATGCGTCCTGGTCTGTGGTAGCGTTCCAGTCTCCACTCTGGAAGACGAATTCACCTGTGAAGTCAAGGTCGTCGATTTTAGCAAAGAGCCTCGCCCCGTATGTATTAATGTCACGCCCAGGGGCTGCCGTTGCACTGTCTGAATGTGTCCAGTTAATGAGGTAGACATCAACGCCACTTTTATCATCAGTATTGAATGTGGCGTAGAGGCCGGCAAGCCTGATGTCTTCGAGCCCTACCAGAGACTGTCCGCTGGAAGTGCCTGCAGGGGCCTTGCCCATATTAACTATATCTGCCGGCCTTACAATAAAGAAGTCCAGCTTCAGGTTGTCTTGTTTAAAAACGACTTTTGCTCCGTCAAAGGAGCGGGATACATCTTTCCACCCAAGGTGGCCGAGAAGTCTTTGGTCCCCGTAAACCAGCTGCTGGCGGCCAAGTTTAAAATCAATTGACCCTGTCTTGTATTCTAAGTAGGCCTTATAGAGGTCGGACTGAGAGAAGTGAGTTACTGGTCCTCCCCAGTCCTCGTTCCTACCGTCGATGAATTTGGCATTGAGTACAAGGGAGAAGTTATCATTGAACTTTCTTTTAGCTGTTAGTGATGCCAGCGAGTTAAGCTCCCACCTGTCCTTATCTACCTTGTCATTGAAATTGAAATTTTCAAAAAACTGGGCTCTTTCCCTAATCAGAAGAGATGTCTCCCAATCCTGCGGCGCTGCAATGGAGGATTGGGGGAATGTTATTGCTGCTGCAAGTAAAAAGGAAAAAACAAAAAAATGCACAAATGAAAATGGGTTTCTGTTCATTAGAGGGTGGTCTCCTTTATTTAGTTGTTGTTGATTGATTTAAGTTTAGGTTTGGACTGCGGCAAATCCATAATTAAGAAGTTAAAAAATTATACCGCAGCCCAAACTAACATGTTAGTAGTTGTGCTGGTTTTATACTGCTTCTTTTTCTACCAAACCTTCCAAGGCATCTTGTTCGCTTTTTGCCAGAATCTTGTCTACATTTAATAGTATTAAGAGCCTGTCTTCTAGCTTGCCTACGCCTTCAATGTATTCAGCATCAACTCCGCTGACCATAGAAGGTGGTGGTTCTATTGTAGATGTGGGCAGCCTCAATACTTCGCTAACCGCATCTACTTTAAAACCAACAGTTTTGTCTGCTATTTCTACTATAATTATTCTTGTATCATTTGTTGTTTCTGCGACTTCGATACCGAATCTTTTCCTTAGATCCATTACAGGTATTACATTACCTCTAAGGTTTATTACGCCGTCAATGAATGCAGGCGCCTTGGGAACTCTTGTGAGTTCAATAAGCCTTATGATTTCCTGTACTTTTAATATTTCAACGGAAAACTCTTCGGCACCAAGCTTGAAAGTTACAAGCTGCAGGATTTCACCTGATGTCATATCATGATTGATTTGTTCGTTCATAATATACTCCTCTCTAGAGTGTTATATTTACAAAGTTCTGTCATAGTATTAATTGACAGAACTTCTTCCGTTGTCTTTAAGTACAAATGCACCTGTAAGGCGGTTAAGGTCGTCGGCTATCTTGCTTAAATCATCTGTAGCGCTGGAGACCTGCCTGACTCCGGTTGCAGTTTCTCTTGATATTTCTGCAATGTTGTTTACATTAGCCGATACCTCTTCGCTTGTTGCGCTTTGCTCCTCGGCAGAAGTGGCAATTTGCCTTACCATGTCAGTAACACTCTCTACACTATTTACAATCTGAGAGAGGCTTTCTCCTGCTTCTTTCGCAAGCTCAACATTGGCATCAACCTGCTTAGTGCCTTCATGCATGGAGCTGATTGCTCCTCCTGTGTCGTCCTGGATTGCTTTAATCATGATGGCAATTTCTTTTGTTGCTGATGTTGTTTTCTCTGCCAGCTTTCTTACCTCATCGGCAACAACTGCAAAACCTCGGCCCTGCTCTCCTGCCCTTGCAGCCTCAATTGCGGCGTTAAGCGCCAGAAGGTTGGTTTGGTCTGCAATGTCGTTAATAACTCCAACGATTTGTCCGATTTGCTCGGAGCTTTTGCCGAGAGCTTCAACTGTTGCGGCGCTGACTTTTACGGTTTCTGCAACCTCTAACATGCCGTTAACGGCATTGGTTACTATGTCGCTGCCTTTTTTTGCAATATTCTGGGTTTCAATTGCACTTTCTGCAGAGTTTTGTGAGTTTCTGGCTACCTCAACAACTGTGGCGCTCATCTCTTCCATGGAGGTTGCAACCTGATTGGATTGCTCACTCTGTTTGTCAGCGCCTTTTACTATCTGGGTTGCCGTAGCGGCAAGCTCCGTTGTGGCAGTAGATATATGTTCCGATGTGTCCTGAATTTGTCCTATCATACTGGACAGGTTTGTCTTCATGGTGTTTAACGCATCTGCAAGAGAACCAATCTCGTCTTTGCTGTCTATGTCAAGGTTCTCTTTGCTTAAGTCTCCCTTAGCAAGTGTTTCTGCCAGGTCAACAACTTGAAGCACAGGGTTAACTATGGAACGAATAATAACAAGCCAGCCTATTATGGCAACTACAACAGCTACGGCAAGTATTGCGAGCTGCATGTTTTTAAGGCCTGCAACTTTTCCTGCAGAGGTTGCCTCGTACATACCAACAGCTTTGTTAGCGGCTTTTAGAAGAGGCATGTTGTTTTCCATTAAGTAAGTTGTATGTTTATTTAGCCCTTTGGTTATTCCTACCAGGTCTATTGAATGTTTTTTAAATGTTTTCCAGGTATCGTTTACAGTGTTTAGCTGTGATAATATGGATGCACTTTTTACCGCATCAATTCCCAGAGAAGAGTCCCCTTTTAAAAAGCCGTTTAAGACCTTGTCAAATTTATTAACCGATGCCATAAATACGGTAGATTTGGACGGGTCTTTTTCCATCTCCTGAGCTTCTTTTGCAATCTTCTGCGAGAGCATTCTCTGGGCTCCTGCCAGGTTGACATCTTGGGCGCTAAAACCTGCCTTGTCCATCATGCCTACAGCTCTGTTCATTTCCGTCAGCAGTATAGTGTTGTTTTTTGTTATATAACCTTGTGCTACAGCCAGCTCTTCATAATTTACAATAGTTTCATTAAGGTTGTCCTTGAAGTCAACCCACATTGTAGCAACTGTGTTCAGCTGACTCAGTGTAGCTCCGTCTTCTGTGGCCGGTATACCTCGGCTCGCATCGCCGGTTATAAGCGCATTCAGGTTTGTCTCAAAAGTATCTTCCGTAGCTTTAACCTCATCTCCGTCAGAAAGACCTACCGAAATACTCATTGCTTCCTTGGTCATCTTTTGAGAGAGCATTCTTTGCGCTCCTGAAACATTTAGTACGATTGCATCACTTTTTTGTGCATTTACAGTAATAAAGGTGGCCATAATTGTACCTACCACCAGTATTACAAATGCTCCAAGTATTGCACCGAGTTTGAATTTAATAGAGTTTCCCATTTTACCTCCTTGTTGCTTTGTAAGTTTTTTTTTTGGTTTATGTAAAAGGCTTTTGTTATATTAGATTCCTCAGATAGGTAATATAAGTAAAGCAGCTATAAAGCTCTATTCGGCATAGTATGGCAGAACCTTTAATTTTCCCCTGTAGTGTAAGCTCCTGTTTTTATTGATTTTATTTTTTATTTTAAATTTTTTTTTGAAATATGGTGAATATATTCTATTTTAGGTGGGAATTATATAGAATCAGTGCAGGGCTGCACAGAGTTATTGGCTCTATGGGGTTAGGTGTGTTATGCTTTGCTTTTCAGGTAGTTTGAATAATTTAACACAAAAAGGTAGGGTGATTTTATGAGTGAAGCTCCAAAGGGCAAAGAGCCTAAAGATTTGTCCGATTTAAGCCCGGACCATCAAAACGCTATTTCTGTGCTCAGCCTTTATGCTGTTTATGAAAAGCTTCTCTCCAGTGAGGCTATAACGAGAGAGGTTTTTAATGAATATTTGTCTAAACTGACGGTTTTTGAACAGAAGATTTTGACAGTTTTTCTTGCTAAAGAGAGTGAGCTTGTTAAGGCAATCCAAGGTAAAGTAGAAGGTAGCGCCGGGGAAGGTGAGGGGGGGAATAAGAGCTAATTAGCCCTCTTTTTTATCTCGTTCTAATTTTATACGAAAGCCGGGGAATTGTTTTTTCAGCATCCAGCCAACCACTATAGGAAAGCCGATTAAAATACTCACCGCTGCCCCTGCTATCATCCCCACGATGCTGCCCCCCTGGGTGTTTGCATCAGCGCCGGTAATTCCCGTTAGGAGTCCAATAGCCATTCCGGTTAGCATACCAAGAACTAAATTAACTAACATGGAGCGGGAGACTATATACCAGGCAACCCGTAACCGGTCTTCGTAAGGAACATCTTCAGGCCCCCCGTTTTCTCCGTTTAAAAAATCGTCCGGTTTTTCATCTCCCCCGCTATTCATGCTAAATCTGTTCTCGTTCATTGCCGATTAATTTTCCTTTAAAGTTTCTAATACTTTTTTTGCCGTGTCTTCTGCTTCTCTTACAGTGTCGCTGATCCCTATACCATGATAAGCACTTCCCGTTACAAAGAGCCCGCTGTAACTATGGAGTTCATGTTCAATACCCTCCACTCTCTCAGTGTGGCCAATAGTGTACTGGGGCATTGCTTTTTTGTACCTGAACATGCGTCTCATTACCGGCTCCCCTTCAATGTCCATAATGGATTTTAAATCTTCCAGTACCATAGTCATAACCTCTTCGTCAGTGCCCTCCAAGAGGTCTTCATGAAGCGCCCCTCCAACAAAACACCTAAGAAGTAGTTCATCATCAGGGGCGCGGCCCTCCCATTTAATAGATGACCAGGTAGAGCCAATGATTCTCTTGCCTTCAGATTTTGGAACAACAAAACCAAACCCGTCAATGGAGTTTTTAATTTGACTCCTCTTAAAGGACATACTTATAGTTGATGTAGAAGTGTATGGAATGGTAAGGAGTTTCTCGTGAAGTGCACGGTTAAGGCTTCTGAATATTGTAGATGCCGAGTAGGCTGGGGTGCAAATCACAACTGAGTCAGCACTTATAGAGTCTTCGCCTTCCAGGGAGATAGTATAACCGTTATTAGAGATAGCAATATCTGTTACTGTTGTTTCTGTTTTGATTTCTACATCTTTAATTTTTGTGAGGAGGGTGTCAACCATGGTACTCATGCCGCCTCTTAGGCTCATAAACATAGTGGTTCTAATCTTGACTCCGTCTTTGTCTGACTCACGTCTGCCTTCGCTCATCTTTTTAAAACTTGCCATCCTCTTTATCATTCCTTTAATGAGGCTTCCGTGTTCCTCTTCCATCTGTACGAACTTAGGAAAACTCGCCTTTATGCTCATCTTGTCCGGGTCTCCGCCGTGAACTCCTGCGATAAACGGCTCTGCGATTTTGTTTAGCGCTTCCCTGCCGAGGCGGCGTTTTACAAAGTGGCCAAAACTCTCGTCACTTGTTGACCTTCTTCTAGGGATAAAAAGCTCCAAACCCATGCGGATTTTTCCGCGAAGGGAGAGCAGGCTTGAATAGGCAAGAGGCATTACCTTAGTAGGAATCATAAGTATGAGGCCCTCCGGCATCGGGTGGAGTTTCTTTTTTGAATATATATAAGTTTTTTGATGCTCGGCGTTAGTGGGGAGTAGCTCCTCTGTTAAACCAATTCTTTTACAAAGTGCCATTGCCCATGGTTTTTCTGATAAAAAGCTGTCCGGGCCTCCTTCGACCAGGTAGCCGTCAAACTTTTGTGTGTTTATGTTTCCGCCGAGGGTGGACTTTTTTTCTATAATAGTAATATCCAGGTCTTCCGCGCTATCAACTTTCAGAAAATATGCAGTGGAAAGACCGCTAATACCTGCCCCTATGATTACTACTTTTTTCATAACGTCGCCTTAGAGTTTTTCTTTAATAAGTGAAGCCAGCAGTTCTATAAACTTATCTGACGTGTTCAGTGACGGGGAGCGAAGAAAACCAATTTTAAGTTTATTTGCCCTGTTTTTCATTAGTATGTCTATATCATACAATGTTTCCACATGGTCTGCAACAAAACCTATAGGTACGATTAATACGTTTTTCCTGCCCCTGTCCCCGGCCCTAAAAATGATTGTTTCCGCGTCGGGGCCAACCCATGGCATTCTGCCTCCTGCGTTATTTCCCTGGCTTTGAAAGGCTAATGTGTGGTCGCATTTTTTTAAATTCTCCGGCAGGCTTTCCGTAATGGCATTCATGGTTTCTTTTAGTTTAACTACATAGTCGTCTCCTTCAAGGGAAACTATAGGCAAGCTGTGGGCTGTGTATATGATGTGGAGGTCATTTATGTCACCGACGGTAACACCGCCATCAGTTAGAGCCTTCTCCATGTTTTCTATGATTGCTTCAATTAGTAATTTATTAGCGTGAAAAGGGTCCACAAATTTAACCTCAGGCAGGCCTGCTGTTTTTTTCCTGGCTTCTTCCAAGTCGGCTATATATCCGCCGGTACTTGCGCGAGTAGGGTGGGGGGCCATAATAAGAACTACTGCTTCTTCCACACCGTCTGCCCACATTTCTGCTACAGTGTCTTTTATGAAGGGATGCCAGAACTTCATGCCTATATACACTTTCAGGTCATGACCATTAGCTTTTAGTGACTGCTCTAATTTTTGTGCCTGCTCTTTTGTTATGTCATAGAGAGGGGAGTGACCGCCGATGAGTTCGTATCGGTTACGGACTTCTTCTACAATCTCAGGGGTGACTTCGCGCCTGCCTTCGAGGACGTTTTTTATAAATGGTTCAATATTGTCCAAACTGTCTGCTGTGCCAAAGGCAAGCATGAGTATGGCGGTTTTTCTCTCTTTTTTATTTGTCATAGGTTTTTATGAATGTTTGAAGTGAAACATATTAAGTTGAAAAAAATAATAATGTTGCAATAGACAGTCTGTGTTTTATAAGCCCCAGAATTTAAATAACTTAAAAACTTTCTAGGAGCCTGTTAATGTTAGTGCCGAAGGCCTGATAACTGTCTCCGGCGACTCGCCGGTCACGCTGCGGAGAATTCGTGTACTGCATCAACGAGGATTTTTACATTTTCCGGAGGTGTGCCCAGTATTATTCCGTGACCAAGGTTAAAGATGTGTCCCGGTTTTCCTCCTGCGCTGTCTAGAACTTCTTTTACTTTTGCGCGGATTGTTTTCTCGTCTGAGAAGAGTACAGCAGGATCCATGTTGCCTTGCACTGCAACATCTCCCAGCTGGTTCCATCCGTCCATTAGGTTTACTTTCCAGTCAAGACCAACGACGTCTCCTCCTGCTTCTTTTACTATATCAAGGTATGTACCGGTGTTCGTTGAGAAGTTAATAACAGGTACATCTCCGGAAACTTCTTTAATAAGTCTTTTTGTGTAAGGAAGTGCGTACTTTTTGTAATCGTTAGGGGAGAGGCATCCTGCCCAACTGTCAAAAATTTGCACTGCCTGTACTCCTGCTGCGATTTCTGCTTTAAGATACTTAACTAACATGTCGGTTATTTTTGTCATCATTACATCCCAGCTTTCCGGGTCTGTGTACATAAGGGATTTGGCGTGTATGTAGTTCTTGGAGCCTCCACCTTCTATCATGTAGCTTGCAAGGGTGAATGGAGCTCCGCAAAAACCAATTAGAGGAACTTTTCCGTCCAGTTCTTTTTTGGTAAGTTTAATTGCCTCCATAAGGTAGCTAACATCTTCTTCCGGTGTAATTTCTCTTATGGCATCAATGTCTGCTCTATTTCTAACAGGGTTATGGATAACAGGGCCGTCCCCTTTGGTGAATTCAAAGTTAATACCCATTGCTTCGAGCGGGAGTAGTATGTCGGCAAATATAATGGCTGCATCAAGGTCGAACCTGCGAAGTGGTTGGAGGGTTATTTCGCAGGCAACTTCCGGTGTCTTGCACATTTCTATAAAAGAACTCTTGTTTTTTATATCCATGTATTCTTTTAAGTATCTGCCGGCCTGACGCATAAGCCATACAGGGGTGAAATCTGTTTTTTCTTTTCTGCAAGCCCTTAAAAAATTGTCGTTTCCCATTTAGTTCTTTCTCCCTTAGGGTATGATACCCGTGATTAGATATCTGTATTGTTGTGAAAGAGGATATTATATAGATAAATAGCCCTGTTTTCAAGCTATTAGTGGGTTGTTGTGTTTTTTGAGGTTGAATTCTGAGGGTCGGAGGTGTTTTATTTGTTGGATTTTTTTGAATTTGGAGGGTTGTTTTTACAATTCCCTGTGCCTGGAAGGCACTTTTGGATTATTTTGGTGAATATACCCCGCAGCATGTTCATTTCTTTCTCAATGAGGCCGGTTCTTCCGAATAACCGGCGGAAATTGCGCATAATAGTCTCCAGCAGGTGTTCTCCTCCATGGTCTGCTGTACCGTAGCCAAGCTGCCTTAAAGCGCTGTTTAGGTGGTCGTACATTTTCTCAAGTTCTTCCCTATCTACAACTCTAACCGACTCTCCGGGGATGGAGAACTGTCGCTCGATTGTAACTTCTGAGTAGAGCTTATGGAGAACCAGTGTAACTGCGTGAGATAGGTTTAG
>CBDUXU010000075.1:0-9359 GCA_965371285.1 uncultured bacterium
AACAAGTAATAGGATCTCTTCAAGCTGCTAAACAATATGCTACAGGTGAATATATAGAGTTTTTAAAAAATAATATGATAGCAGAGACAAAGTCAGAGTTTCCGCAAATATCTAATATCTTAGCTGAAATACAAAGTTCTGATGGCACTCTAACTTCAATAATGTATGGCGATTTTGTTGATGTTGTTAAGAAGTATGGATATAGTGATGATAAAATAGATAGACTGCTTTCTTTGCTTTTTCAAAATGATTATATGGTTGGCTTTAATTCGTCAGCTAAAAAGATAATAAATAATTTGGAGAGTTTAAAGTTGTGTAGAGATAAAAAACGCTTTTTTCTTTTTCCAATCAAAATTAAACTAGTTGTTAGTCCCGCTCTATGGAAAATTAAAAGAAATTAAATTAAAGGGGACAATTAAAGGGGACGGAATTAAAGGTAACAGACACTATTAATTGTTTCCTGTTTTGTCTTTTTAATTGAGTGCAGGTGTCATGCTGGCTAGTAGACTTCGTTTGCCAGGAATATGCCTTCTGTTGTTAGTTTTAATTGACCGTCAGTTATTTCGATAAGTCCGTCTTGTTTTAGAGTTTTGACTGTTAGTGCTTCTTCTGGTTCTATGCCAAATTCTTCTGTAAATTCTTTTATATTTATTCCATCCATCTGGCGAAGCCCAAGGAAGAGGGCTTCTGTAATCGCCTCTTCCTTAGTTAGGGTTTCTGTGAAGGTTGCGGCGACTCCATCCTTTTCTATTTTATCCATATAGGTGCTAGGGTCTTTTTCGTTGTACCACCGTTTGCCCCAACTGTTATCATAGTAAGGATTAAAGGAATGAGCGCCACTTCCAAGTCCTATATAGGGTGAACCATCCCAATACTTTATATTATGACGACTGGTGAAACCAACTTTACTGAAGTTGGAGAGTTCATATTGTTTGTATCCATTGACGGTTAGTATTTCTATGGCAGATTTATAAAACTCCCTTTCTGTTTCATCGGGTAGGGTCTTAAGTTTGCCTTCATGGAATTGTTTGTGGTAGAGAGTACCTTCTTCTATTGTAAGTCCGTATATGGAAATATGTTCGGGGTTAAAAGAAATGGTTTTTTCTAAACTGTATAAAAAGGATTCTTTTTTTTGGTTCTCAAGAGCGAAGATTAAATCTAAACTAATATTTTTAAACCCTGCTTCTCTTGCAAGTTCAATAGACTCTATACTCTTAGCACTGTCGTGACCGCGGCCAAGTTGAATAAGCTCTTTATCATTGAAAGATTGTGTGCCGATACTAAGTCTGTTAATTCCCGACTTTATATAGGTTTCTAATTTTTCTTTTGTAATCGTTTCAGGGTTGGCTTCTATTGTTATTTCGATATCTGTTGATAGTTGGTAATTTGATTTTACAAATTCTATAAAGTTACCTATGAGGGTGGGGTTTATGATAGAAGGCGTGCCTCCGCCAAAGTACAGTGTGGCTATAGGAGGTTGTTTCTTCTCTTCCGGAAGTTCTTTTTTTAAAATATAAGTAAGCTCAGTTTTAAGGGCTTCCATATACCGGATCTCCGGAATAGAACCTTCCACTGATTGATAGGAATTAAAACTACAGTAAGGGCACTTCTGCGAGCAGTAGGGGATGTGGGCGTAAAGGCCTAGGGTTTTTTTGTCTCGTTTGCGTATTCCCATAATCTTCTATATATATCTATAGGGGATATAACCCCAAGAAGCCTCTCTTCGTCATCTACAACAAGGATGCTTTCCAGGTGTGTTTCGGTGTTTACAAATACGGCAGCTATTTCCATTGTAGAGGTCTCCGGTGTTACTTTTATGTATTCTTTCTCCAGTATGTCTGTAACAGGAGTAGATTTTATTTCGTCAATCTTATCTACAAACTGTTCCAGCTCCGGTGCAAACTTTACATCTTTTAAGTCTCCTGAAGAAATATATCCGGGGAGGAGGGACTTCATAACACCTTTTGATGTGATGATTCCAAGTACTTTATTATCGCCATCTACTATTGGAAGTTGGCGAATTCTTAAGTCTCTCAGTATTTCTAAAACTTCAAGCAGTGTGTTTGAAGGTTGTAGAGTTTTGACTTCTTTTGTCATTATAGATGCTGCTATCATAAGCGTTCTCCTAATTTAGTTACTTAAAAAAATAATTTAGTTCAAAAATCTAAAGTACATATAAAAGTGTGCCATAAGTATTGACATAAGCATTAGTGGGAATGCCAAGAGCATGAACTTGAAAAACCCAATAGGGTGGCCGCTTCGTGCTGCAAACCCTGCTACAATAACATTTGCCGATGCCCCGATAATAGAGCCGTTACCGCCAAGGCAGGCTCCTATTGAAAGTGCCCACCACAGAGGCATAATAGCTTCTTCTCCGCCAAGGCCAGGTGCCATATCCTGAATCATAGGTATCATTGTTGCAACAAATGGAATGTTATCTACAAGGGCTGAGGCTACTGCAGATACCCAAAGAACCATATATGTCGCTGTGTTTATATCGTTATTTGTAAGGGCAATCATTTCCTGGGCTAACATTCCAATCAGTCCGACTTCAACGAGTCCGTGAACCACGATGAATAGTCCTACAAAGAAAAAGATTGTTGTCCATTCCAGTTTACTCATTACATCATGGAAGTCTTCTCCTGTAACAAGTATTAAAATGGCAGCGCCAAAGAGGGCGATAGTTGCAGGCTGTAGGTGCAGAGCTCCGTGGAACATGAATGCAGCTATAACGCCGGATAGAACTATAAGGCATTTTTTGAGCAGCGGGATGTTGCTTAGTGCTTCATGTTCCCTAAATGCCATGATCTTGGCTTTTAATTCATCAGGAACTGTCATAGACTTTGCATAAATAAGTTTAATAACAAACAGTGTTGCTACAAAGACAAAGGGCATGAGAGGGGCTACATAGACAACAAAATCCATAAAACTTATGCCAACGGCACTGCCAATCATAATGTTGGGTGGGTCACCGATTAGGGTTGCCGCGCCGCCTATATTGGAAGCTAAGATTTGTGCAAACAAAAACGGATAAGGAGTTATCTTTAATTCGTCAGTTATAAGAAGTGTTATTGGCGCAATTAAAAGAACTGTTGTTACATTATCAAGAATGGCAGAAAGTACTGCCGTAATGATAGAAAGGTAAAGTAAAATCGTCCAGGGCTCGCCTTTTGCAAGTTTTGCAGCCTTTATGGCAAGGAACTGAAACATGCCGGTGGATTGACAGATGGTTACTATTGCCATCATGCCTACCAAGAGGCCGATTGTGTTAAAGTCAACGCCGTGCAGGGCTTTTTCCTGGGTTACAACGCCAAGGGTAATCAAGGCTCCGGCTCCCAAAAGGGAGATGACCGCTCTGTTGATTTTCTCCCAGATGAGCATTGCGTAAACAGCAAAAAAGATTATTATTGCAGTTATAAAGTTAGAATCAAAAACTACTTGAGTTGCTTGCTGGCTGATACTTGTCATTAAAGTTTGCTTCCTTAGTGTTTTTATTTTATGTGTTTCAAATGCTGAATACAAATTTATATGTTTTTAGGCGAAAAAAGTCAAGGCTTTTCGGAGCCTGACGGAGGTTGGCGGAACATAGTTGACCCGCCTGCTCTTCTGCTTTTAGGAGGTTGTACAAGAACTAATAATTGCTATATTAATTGCAGTTAAGTTGTTATATTAACGGTAGTTAAATTTTGCTATAAGGTTGTTATTAATCAGGTAGTTACAAGACCGGTAGAGAGAGGGTAGCCTACAAACTGTATATGAGAGCAAAATCCGTAGAAAAACTTTTTCGTTTATTCCCGATTATAATTTTTTTATCACTTATAATTATTTACTCCCTGTCTTTGTCCAAATATAACACCATGTGGGACTCAAAGCTCAGCCTCTGGACTTATGTTACAGGGAAAAGCCCCTGGAAGGCAAGGCCTCATAATAATTTTGGCCTCGCCATGCTCAAAGACAAGGAAATAGAAATTGCCGAGGAGTCTTTTCTCTTATCCATAAGGTTTGACCCCAAGTTTGCAGCAGCTTATGGAAATCTGGGGTCTCTATACTTTGAGGAGGGGAAATACAATTTGGCAGTTGATAACTTTAAGAAAGCTGCCATCTTGAAGCCGTCCAGTGCAAAGGCGCATTATAACCTTGGCAGGGCTTATCTTGACACAAAGCAGTATTATGACGCCCTTATCGAGCTTAACAGGGCTACCAGGATTAATAAATACTTCCCTGACCCGTACAACAGCAGGGGAGTGGTATATTTCCAGCAAGGTGATGTAAGCAAGGCAGTAGATGAATTTAAAAGAATTTTAGGGGTTTATCCCTATTATATAGAGGCGAGGAATAACCTGGCAGGAATGTATTATGCTCAGGGCAGGTATGACGAAGCAATTGGGGAGTTTAAGATAGTACTTAAAATTAAACCTGATTATGGCGATGCAAGGGCTAATTTGGCAGGTCTTTATTATGCTAAGAAAGATTATGAATCGTCAATTAGGGAGTATAAACTGGCGGTGGTGTTACTACCAAGAAACTCAGGCCTTGTTTATGACTTAGGGACGGCTTATTACTACAATAACCAGATTGAAGAAGCCAAAACCCAGTTTAAAAAAGCCTTAACTATTAACCCAAGGGAAGAGCGAGCCAGGGCGGCACTTAAGGAGCTAGAAAGACAGTAAAAATTCAGTAACTATATATAGTTATATAGAATAGTTAATGTAAAAACTTATCTATATGAATAGGCTCCGTTGTACTAGTTCAATAATTCGGTAACTCTTTTTAGCCATGTAGTGTGGGCATTGCCCTTCATGCCTGTTTTTTAAATTGAGTCTAGCAGTGACTGCTACGCGTCACGCTGGTTGATTTGGAAAGGGGACGGAGACGGAGCCCTTATTTTCTAAAAAACGAGTCTTTAAATCACATTTATATATCGCTCGCAGTGACAGACTGAGGAGCGTTCAAATCCTTAGATTGGCGCGACCCGTCAGGACGAACGGTATTTTGTCTTTATCGTAGAGTGCAGGGGTCACCCCTGCCCGGCGCCTCGCCGGCTCTTGTTATATGCTTATTATGCTTAATTATGTTAAATTAAATAGATTGACAGGAAAAACTATATGTTTTATAGTAGTTTATAGAATTAGAGGTCTTTTAATTTGTCTATCAGTCGTATAAATAGAGATATGAGTATACTAACTTCTGTGGCTTTAATAGCGGGACAGAATGTATAGATAGCGTGGGACGGAATGTATAAACAAACTTCAAAAATTTTAATTGTTTTAACAATAGGACTGCTTCTTGGCAGTTGCGCGGCAAACAAGTCCTTTAAAGAAGCCAATGCACTCGGAGATAGCGGCCAGTGGGATAAGGCAGTTGTTGTTTATGCAGAGCTCAGCAAAAAGTACCCCGGCAACCTGGAATATAAAGTTAAATACCTGCAGGCGCGAGACGAGGCTGCAAGGTATTATTATAAAAAAGGAACTGACGCAGTGGGAGAGGGCAATAATGCCGAGGCAAATATGTTCTTTAATGCATCGGTGAGCCTTGACCCGGGTTTTAAAAAGGCAGAGAAGGCTCTTATTACAATTCAAAAGACAATGACTGCCACTACCTATTATGACAAGGGCATGGATTTTCTTAAATCAGGTAACAAGTCAAAAGCAAAAAAGTCTTTCCTCAGGGCGCTGGCCGTAGATCCTAGTAATGATTTTGTTAAAAAAGAAATAGAAAAACTTACTGCTAAAAAAGGCGTGTTGATGGGAGGCTATGAGTTAAACCTGAAGTCAGATGAGCCTATTAGCAAACTTCGTTTTAACAAGGCAAGGATTAAAAACATCTTTAAGGTGCTATCAAGAGAAAGCGGAGTTAATTTTATTTTTGATAAAGATGTTAGAGATGAAACAACTACAGTGTACCTGCAAGAAGCCACTTTTGAAGACGCCCTTGAACTGATACTTATGACTAACCGCCTGGCCAGAAAAGTTATAAACGAAAATACCATTATAATCTATCCCGATACTCCTCAAAAAAGCAAACAATACGAAGAAATGATGATAAAAGCTTTTTATCTCAATAATATAGAAGCTAAAAAAGCTGTTAACCTTATAAGGTCTATGACTAAGATTAAAAATGTTTTTGTCCATACGGAGTTAAACGCTCTTATTCTTCGCGCAACCCCCGATGCTCTGGAACTTGCAGAGAAGGTAATTTTAGCTACTGACAGGGAAGACGCAGAGGTAATGCTGGTTGTAAGCATACTGGAGGTCAACAGGAATAAGGACCTCAACTTAGGTCTTAAAATTGACCCTTACTCTGTTACAGCGTCGCTTCCTAGTGATGTTGACTTTGGAGGTATTAAGCTCAGGGTGCTTGACGGACTTTCTGCAAAGGACGCTTATCTATCTGTTCCCGGCGCTACCTTAAACTTTAAAAGTGAAAATTCAAAGGTGGACATACTTGCTAACCCCAAGATAAGAGTGAAAAATAATAAAAAAGCAAAGATACATATTGGAGACAGGGTGCCGGTTGTAACCACTGTTACTAATAACAATGTTACCACCGATAGCATCCAGTACCTTGATGTTGGAATAAAACTTGATGTAGAGCCTACAATAAGACCTAACGGTGAAGTTGATTTGAAGTTAGGTTTGGAGGTTAGTTCTATTGTTGGGGAGTTTTCCACTGCCAGTGGTAATACTGTTTTTCAGGTTGGAACAAGGAAGACGGAAACAGTGTTGCGCCTCTCTGACGGGGAAACACAGATTATCGGTGGACTTATAAGTGATGAGGAGAGGGAGACTAAAGTTAAAGTCCCCGGTCTTGGCAGTATTCCTATTATAGGCAAGCTTTTTACAAATAAAAACAAATCTAAAGGCAAGACTGATATTGTCATGAGCATTACGCCCCATATAATAAGACAGGTTGATGTGCCAGGTTTAGATGAGGCAGTGTTTTGGTCAGGTAAAGAGAGTGACCCTTCAGCAAGGCCCATTGTAAGTTCTGCCCGGAGAAATGATATAGATTTCACTGAGCCGCAAGCCCAAGAGCCTCGTGAGGATGATAACCGACCTCCTCCGCCTCCTCCTCCTCCATTTATGAATTTTAATCGAAACCCTGCCGACAGCGGCAGCTCGCCTTTCGCACCATAATAAACTTGAGGTAAAATAAATCTATGGACCAAAGAGGGCTTACTCTTATTGAGGTTCTTGTTACAATAACCATACTTGCCTTGCTGGCCAGTTTGGTGGTGCCCCTTTCAGAACTCACCGTAAAAAGACAAAAAGAAGTTGAGCTTCAGAGAAACCTCAGGGTGATTCGCCTGGCTTTAGATAATTATAAAAAAGCATGGGATGAGGGTAAGATTGAAAAAAATGTCGGCGCAAGCGGATACCCGCCGGACTTAGAGGTTTTGGTAGAAGGAGTTACTGATGTTAAAAATATTAAGGGTGATGTTGTTTTGAAGTTCCTTAGAAAGATCCCTAAAGACCCAACCTATGATGACCCCTATGGTGATACAGACGCAATAGATACATGGGGACTTAGAAGTTATGATAGTGATTTTGACAGCCCCTCCGAAGGGGATGATGTTTTTGATGTATATTCTCTTAGTGACGCATCAGCCATAGACGGGAGCAAATACAGTGACTGGTAGGTTAAACCAAAAAGGATTTACATTAATAGAGATACTCATTGTCCTGTCTCTGATAGCCATTCTTGCGGCTATTGCCGTGCCGGTATATAACCAATCCCTTTTGAGGGCGCGAGAGACAGTATTGAAGGAGAATCTTTATCAGGTAAGAAATGCTATTGATAAATATTACGGCGACAAGGGGGCCTACCCCGGGACCCTGTCAACTCTTGTAGAAGAAAGATATATCAGGTCTTTGCCCTTGGACCCAATTACAAATTCAACAGATCAATGGGAAGAAGTTTACAATGATGATGGCGAAGGGATTACCGATTTAAAATCTTTTAGTACTAAGTTGAGTATAGACGGCATACCTTATAACGAGTGGTAGTTGATGGAAAAGAAAAAAATTTGTTTTATGGCAGATGGCAAACATAAAAACCAAGCCGGTTTTGTATATCTTGCAGTACTTTTTGCAATAACTTTGATTGGTTTAAGTATGGCTATGGTTGGGCAGAAGTGGAGCGACTCGGTGGCAAGGGAGAGAGAGAAGGAGCTACTCAGTAAAGGCACTGAGATAATGATAGCTATTGATTCTTATTTTAAAAAGCGAAGCAAGTTCCCTAAGAATTTAGAAGTGCTGCTTAAAGATAAAGAAGGCGGAAGAGTTAACAGGTATTTAAGGAAGGTCTATAAAGACCCTCTGGTTGTAACAGGCAATAGAGATTGGCTGCTTATAAAAGCTTCAGGCGGTCTTGGAATAGCCGGAGTTAAAAGCAGGGGGACGGGGACTCCTTTTAAAACTAAAGGGTTTCCTGATAATTTAAAACATTTTGAGGAAGCTGCAAGTTATTCTGATTGGGAATTTAAAGTAGAGGTAGCAAAAGTTGGCAAAGTACAAAGTCAAAGCAACAAATGAACAGGGCGAGTTAGTCACTAGGGATATGGAAGCATCCTCTAAGGAAGGGGTTCGCTTAGAGCTTGCCAAGGAGGGGCTTTTCCCTATCGACATAAGGGTGGAAGGTTCTGCTTTTAACTTAAATCTTTCTTTTAGTAAGGGTAAGGTTAAGGGCAGCGAGTTTGCAGTTTTTAATCAGGGTTTTATGTCGCTGCTTAGGGCGGGGCTTGGAATTTTGCCCGCCCTGGAAGCTTTGGTTAGTAAACATAAAAATCCTTATTTTAAAAAAGTTGTCGACTCAGTAGCAGAAGATATCAAAACCGGTAAGTCCTTGGCAGATGCAATGAGTGAGTACGGAGATGTTTTTCCTCCTCTCTATATTGCCACTCTAAGGTCAGGCGAGAGAACAGGAGACTTAGTGCCTGCTTTGACGGGGTTTGTAGATTATCAGAGAAGAATGGAAGTTATAAAAAAGAAAGTCATCTCTGCCATTGCTTACCCCGTTGCCATATCTTCTTTTAGTTTAGCTGTTCTTATTTTTATGTTTTTATATGTTGTTCCGACATTTGTGGAGATTTTTAATTCATCAGGCATAGAGCTGCCTTTGATAAGTGTTATTGTCATGAGTTTTTCTTATTTTTTAAAAAGTAATTTTTTCTATATACTGGGTGTTATGGCTGCCGGTGTTTTTTTTATTAAGTCTTATGTTAACACTGATGGCGGAAGGCTTAAAATTGATAAGTTAAAGATTTCCATGCCTTTTGGCGGAGAGATTTACCACGAGTACGCAGTTGCAAAGTTCTCCAGGACCTTGGCAATGATTTTAAGGTCAGGTATACCACTGGT
>CBDUXU010000076.1:0-9191 GCA_965371285.1 uncultured bacterium
GTTTAGGGAGGGGTAGTCCTCTGAGGTGGGGATTTCCAAAATCATATCGCAGACGCTGATTTCGTCATTTAAAAGTCCCTTGTCTTCTCTGCCAAAGAGGAGGGCAATGTTATTATCAGTGGAGAATTTTAATATGTGGGGCATTATTTCGTTTAGGGAATAAACAGGGCCTCTCATCTTGCCCGATCGCCTGGTAACACCAACGACAAGTCCCGGGTTAACTGTGTTATCTTTCAGGCAATCTGTCAGTGAGCTGAAGACGAGGGCATTGTCCAAAACCTCTCCTGCCTTACATGCCATGGAAAGGGCTTCGTTGTTAGAAAAGTCTGCCGGATTTATGAGGGCGAGGTTCGTTAGTCCCGAGTTCATAATGGAGCGGGCTACTGATCCGATGTTTCCGGACCCCTGCGGTTCTACAAGGACTGTATATATTTTGTCTTTTAAATTATTGGGTAAGGTGTTTTCTGAGTGATTAGTCATGTGGTGGATATAATAATATGATTAGAAATAATAGGCAACCTCTAGTAAGAGGTGGTCGTCACCACTAAGGAAGTAGAGCTGGTCATATTTTGGCTGGTCGCTAAAACTTCTGCCTTCAAAATTTATTTTTATGTTGTTTGTTAATCTTCGTGATGCTTCTATAAAATAATATTTAGTGCTATGTTCAAGGGACTGAACTATTCCTGCAAGAATTTCAGTAGAGCCAAGGTCGTTTACTGCAAGGCGAAATCCGCCCATTACATCATCTTCAAAGGGGCTGGGGGAGTCAAACCCTCTTGAGTCGTAGTGGTATTCCAAGAGTGTTCCTAAGTCCATTTTAGTTTCAAGTATGCTTGTGAATGTATATTCAAATCCCGTTGTCACTGATTCGTAAGAGAGGTTACTTCCATTTCTGTGAATTGCTTCCAGTTTTAAAATCCATTCGCCAATTAAGAGCTGACCTGTAATGCCTGTTTGATTTATTTGGCTGTAATAGGGAGTGAGCATCATTGTAGCTGGGCCCGCTGGTGTCATTAAAGGAATAAAGTCAGGGTCGCGGTTGGTCCCGTCAAAGTGACTGACAGAGAAATCTACATCGCCGAAGGTATTTGTATACCTCACTGCGTAATCGATATGGTCTTCTTCTTTTTTGCTTTCATAGAGAGGGTGGTCCGTATCAACTACCAAAGGGCCACGAAGTCTGCCCTCTATACCGGGAAAGGTTCTTTCCCTAAAGTAGGGCATAATGAAAAAGTCTAACACGCCAAACTCCCTTACATCGGACAGGATTTTAGAATAGTGAACCATAGGCTGCCCCAGTTTGTCTTCGCCGTCAAAGGAGGTAACAAGGTCGGTCTGGTTTATAATGTCCACTACATGGCGGGACTCTGTAATACCCCAGAATATTTTTTTCACTCCTATACTAAGTTCGCTGGTCTCAAAAACTTTCAAGAAGTAAAGTTCGCGGATATCGCCATGACTTCTCTCTTCGTCTTTTGCATCTTTAATGTAGAAGGGGGAGAAGACTGCTTGTGACCCGTCATCGAATTCTTTGTAGAACTCAGGGGCAAGTATAATAGCTCCGTCATTATGTTCCTGCTGCGCATATAATGGCGAGTGAGTAAATCCGCGACCTTCCAAAGCAACATAGCCGCTCATCTCGGCCTTTGAAACTACAGGCGATAGGGAAGGGTATAACATTATAAAAATAAATAATGATAGGTATGTTAAGTGTTGAAGTTTTTTCATTGTTGTTATTGGAGCTATCTAGTCCGTGGGTTATCTGGCACGGGGGCTACCTAGCCCTCTTGAGTGCGTTTTTAGTAAAGTCTTTATCTGTAAGGCCTGTCTGGAATTTATAGTCAGTCCATACCAGTGTTGTTGTTTTTCCAGTCTGGTGATTTTTCATGAACATCTTGTTAGGTCTCCAGAATTTGTCTATATACTGGTTATACTCGGAGTATATAAGGGTCTTCAGGAAAGAATCTTTCCTGTCGTAATAATCAATTTTTACAGGGATGTATCTTTTTTCGTCAACATGGATGAGCTGCCTTGTGTAACCGGAGTTTTTATCTACAGGGTAGGCTTCAACTACGAATACTTCTGTCTCGCCAACTTTGTCTTCTTTTAAGTATTTGTAAGTGTATTTTTCTACCTCCTGGCTGGCAATGTCTTCAAAGGCGAACTCGCTGCCCATAAAAGACCCGCTTTTGTTAGCAGAACTTATGCGTTTTACTCTCTTTAGCGCCGGCAGGTATAACCACTGGTCGTCTAAGCCGACTTTATGGCTAAAGGTTAGAAGGGCAGTGCCTTTTATGTCTTTTGGGTTTTTAAAAATGCTCATACCCTTGTCACCGTCTCCTTTGACTTCGAAGTTTTTTATAAACATCTCTCTAACACTTTTTTGTCCGTGTCGGTTAGTGAGGGTCATTTCCATCTTTGCTGTCATGTCTTTATAACCTGAGTCTCTTACTTCAACCTCCGTCATAATGCGAAGTCCCTTTTCTTCCGGGGTTTCTCCGTAGGCAGGTAAGGCTATAGTTATTAAAAGTGTTATAGTCAGAAATATTTTATTCATTAGTTTTCTCCTTTTGTATTATCGGTTGTGTCCGGCGTCACAGCGTTTGTTGTCACGCCTGGGCCGTCATGCCCATCTAGTTTCATTAGTAGAGGCGGCAGGAATAAAAAGTCTGCTATTATTGCAAAGGCAATGGCAATTGCCGTTAATATTCCCATGTCTGAATTCATCTTAAATCCCGAGAAGGTCATAACCAAAAACCCTGCAATAAGTATAAGTGATGTTACCCAAAGGGCGGTTCCTACTGTCCTGAAGGAATACCTTACGGCGTCGGCTGAGCTTAGGCCCTGCTCGCGGCGCGCCCTCATGTATTTACTTAAAAAGTGTACCGTATCGTCAACAACAATTCCAAGTGTCATTGCCGTAACAATAGCCAGTCCCATACCAACTTTGCCCATGAGAAATCCCCAAAGTCCAAAAGCCATAATAGCAGGAGTTAGGTTGGGAATAAGGCTTATGAGGCCAATTTTAAAACTTTTCAGCGCAAATATCAATATACCTGAAATAACTATGAGAGCAAAGGTCGTTCCGACAATCATGGATTGTATGTTTCTCTTGGTGATGTGGGCAAACATGATTGTAGGAGAAGCTCCTGCAACCTGCATTGATGCCGGTGCGTTTTCTTTTAACCAATTATTAGCACGCTTTTCAATAGCCAGACGATCTTGTGTGCTTAGGTCAATAAGGCTGACGGATATTTTTGTAGCAGTCTTATCGATATTGATTTGGTTGTTAATGTCCAGCCCGTAGGGGAGGCTAAGTTCATACAACAATAAATACTGTGCCGAGAGCTCCTTGTTGTCGGGCAGCTTGTAATAAGCAGGGTCGTCAGAGTGCATATTTTTGTTAAGCCTCTTCATTACATCTGTTATGGAGTAAACATGCCTTACCCCCGGCATGGTTCTGTACCAGTTTGCAAATTCTTCTACCTTATTTAAAAATTCAGGGTCAGACACTCCATCTTCTGCCCCGAGAGAGTATTCTATTAAATAAATACCCGTTAGGTTTTCTGTTACAAAGTCAGAGTCAGTGCGGAAGGCAAACCTCTCATCGAAATATTTAACAAACTGGTCGTTGAACTGTATTTGAAATAACCCTGTAAATAATACAACTATGAGAATTAACATAGCTGTAAAAAGTTGTTTCTTTTTTGCTATAACAAATTCTGCTAGATGCTCCATTACATATTTGTCGCCTGCTATAGTTTTTGTAACTCTTACAGGCATGATTGACATAAAAGCTGGCAGGAAAAATATGGAATATATGAATGCTGCGCCAACACCCATTGAAACGATGTTACCCAGGTCGTGAAAGGGAGGGGCGTCAGAGAAGTTCATGCTTAAAAAACCTACGGCAGTTGTAATACTTGTCAGGAACACAGGCTGGAGGTTAATCCTAAGAGACTCTATAATCGCATCATTTTTGCTTTTGCCGTGACGCATTTCGTGCAGCATGGTTATAAGTATATGAACACTGTCGGCTATACCGAGGGTGATAATAACAGTAGGGGCTATGGCGCTCGGAGGGGTGAGCATAATACCCAGCCATCCGGCAAGACCCATACCTGTTGTGAAGGCAAAGGCAGTTACCAAAACTGTTCCTAAGGTGGCAGTAAAAGAGCGGAGCAGAAGTACTGCCATAATAATTATTACAAGGTACATGATTGGAGTAAGGGTTGCCATATCATGCTGGCTGACTTCTGCAAAGGAGTTGTTCATCATGGTAATGCCGCTAAGATAAACTTTTATGTTTGGGTGGGCTTCCCGTATTTTATCAGCCATAGCTCTTGCATAGGCAACCGCCTCGGGGACTTCTGTAAGAGATTTTTGAGGGTAGTTAAGTGTGACATTTACTCCCGTTGTATGTGCTTTATCTGAGATTAACCTGTTTATAAGTAGTGGTTCAGCAAGGGCGATTTTTTTAGTTTCTTCAAGTTCGGTTTGTGTTAAATCGTGAGCATTTGTAACGAGGTCTCTTACTATCAGGTCATCATCATGGGACTTTGTGTACTGGAAGTTTGTAACCGAATCAACACGGAGTGAAAAGGGGATCTGCCAGGAGTCTTTTGTAAGTTTTTCTACAACAGCTAAGGTGTCATTAGAAAATACATTTCCATCTTCCGGGGCAAGGACAAAAAGTATTGTGTCGTTTTTTGTATAAACATTTTGCAGCTCATCAAAGGCTTTTAGCTGGGGGTTGTCAGAGCCAAAAAAGTATCTATAGTTTGTGCTAAATTCAATAAGAGGCATACCCCTTGCCGCCAGCACCGCTCCTATTACTGCAACCAGAATAAATGCCCACCTGAATTTTATTATAATAGCTCCAAGCACAGCGCCAAATCCGCTTTTGTCATTATCCTTTATATTAGTCATTATTTGCCCCAAAGTTTAATTGTTAATAATTTATATTCTACCAAAATAGCCTTGATTTTTGTGACCAAACTTACTTGTCTTTTGCAAGTGAATATATAGTACATAATTTACTTGCCTTTTGCAAGTATTATTTTGTAAAATGAAGTATGGTAAAAACAGCATCAAAAACAAAGCAGAAAGAACATACCAAATGCCCCGTTGATTTTGGCCTCATGAATTTCGGTGATAAATGGTCTCTTATTATTGTTCGAGACATAATGTTTGGCGGGAAGAAGTACTATGGGGACTTTGTCAAATCGGCAGAAGGTATATCAACGAACATACTAGCTGAAAGGTTATCCAGTCTTGAGAAAAACGGTATTCTTAATAAAGACAGGGACCCTGATAATAAAACCAAGTATATTTACAGTCTAACAGAAAAGGGGGCTGACCTGCTACCTATAATGGTGGAAATTGTCAGTTGGGGAAATAAATATGACCCTGAGACAGAGATAGAACCGGAATTTGCCCGGAGAATGAAAAATGATAAAGAAGCTTTTATAAAAGATTTAAGAGAGACGATAGGAACGAAACTAATTGATTAATGTTTTAAACAAACCTGTCGCCGATTTTAAGTTTATTGCCGTTTATAAAAACCGATGACTCCATCGGTTTTTTGCCTTCTGCCTGAATTACTTTAACTTCAAAGACTGTGCCGCCGGAGGCAACACCAATAGTTTTATTTAAACTGACAATCTCGCCGTTATCTAGGTTAGTGGCTTCATCGCTGCCACTGCCTTCTATGATTTTGTACTTCTTATTATTCACAAAACCAAAAGCCCCGGGCCATGGGGACATGCCCCTTATAAAACAGTCTATTTCATTTGCTGACTTTGACCAATCAATATGGCCGTCCTCTTTTTTAAGCAGAGGTGCGTAGGTGGCATCATCGTCAGTTTGTTTCTCCTGATTAATAGTATCCAGCTTGTTAATTGTTTCTACCAGAAGGTCTCCGCCAAGACGGGAGAGTTTCTCTCCAAGGGTTAAGGTAGTGTCACTACCTTCAATAGGAATTTTTTTAACCAGTAACATGTCTCCCGTGTCCATCCCTTCGTCCATTAGCATGGTAGTAACGCCAGCTTCGGTTTCTCCGTTAATGATAGCCCTGTTAATGGGTGCAGCCCCCCTGTAATAGGGAAGTATGGAAGCGTGAACATTTATGCATACAAGTTTTGGGAGGACTAAAATACTTTTTGGTAGAATTTTCCCGTAGGCAACCACTACTATGATGTCAGGGGCAAGGTCTGTAAGCTTTTTTAAAAACTCCTCATCTTTTTTTATGCTGGCAGGTTGGAGTACTTCAATATTGTTATCCAGCGCAATGGTTTTAACAGGAGGTGGAGACACCACTTTCCCGCGACCTTTTTTCTTATCAGGCTGAGTTACTACTGCTATTACATTAAAGTTATTATCAATTAATGCCTGTAAGGTAGGTACAGCAAACTCAGGCGTGCCCATGAAGACGATTTTTAAATTTTCTTTAGTTAGTTTTGATGACATAGGATATATGTAGTTGAATGTTACGCCGTTTCCATATCTGCAAGGGCAGCTTTTTTAAGTTTCTTTTTTATCATTTCTCTTTTAAGCGGCGAAAGTCGGTCTATAAATAAAATTCCGTCCAGATGGTCAATTTCATGCTGCACTGCTACTGCCAGGAGGCCGTGGCACTGCAACTCTATCTTCTTACCGTCCCTGTCCAGTCCCGTTAAAGTTAATGTCTCATAGCGTTTAACATTGGCAGTATAGCCGGGGACGCTTAGACACCCTTCTTCAAAACTGGTTTCACCCTTAGGGTTTAAAATTTCCGGGTTTATAACTGCCATAAGGTTTGACTCATTGGTCTCATCCTGGGATTCTTCTTTGGCTTCTTCGTAAGTTTTGTTGTCAGGCACATCGAGTATAATAACCCTTTTTTCGACACCTACCTGGGTGGCAGCAAGACCAATACCGCTTTCATAGTACATAGTCTCAATCATATTATCAATAAGGGTGCGGATATGGTCGTCCACCTTAGCTACCGTGTGGGCAGTAACCTTGAGCTCCGGGTTGGGGTATGTAAGCACTTCCATTAACATAGATATATATTATAGGGTTATATACTTCTAAAATCAAGCCAGCGTGACAGAATAAAGGAAGTGGCTATGTGTTTAGTTTGTAAATAGGCCGTTCGCCCTGATCCTGTCGAAGCCTGTCCTGAGCTAGACGAAGGGGGTTTGAACGGCTTTCACATATCAAGGGAACTAACCGTCATACTTCGACTGACACTACGTGTCGCTCAGTACGAACGGTTAGTTAAGCTGATTACAACGTATTTAGTGGGTCCATGTCTATTGTTAAGGAGACATCTCTTGGGGAGTTTTTTTTAAATCTCTCTCTTATCTGCCATACTGTTTTGTGTAGTAGTTTTACATCGGCAGATTTAAGCAGGAACTGCCATCGGTACTTGCCGCGAAGTTTTGCCATTGGAGAGGAGGCAGGACCAAGTATGGTGACACCTTTTGTGTCCAGCGTTTTTGAGAGGTCTTTTAATTTTTTTGCTGTATTTATAACGACTTCTTCCTTTGTTCCGGAGAGACGGATAATACAAAGTTTTGAATAGGGTGGGTAGTTAGTCTCTTCGCGGGATTTTATTTCTTGTTCATAAAAACCCTTATAGTCATGTTTGGCGGAACTTTGAAGGCTAAAGTTATCGGGGTTTAAGGTTTGCACTATAACTGTTGCCTCGACATCATGGCGTCCTCCGCGGCCTGCGCTTTGTGTTATTAATTGGAAGGTTCTTTCGCAGCTCCTAAAATCCGGTATGTTTAGTGAGGAGTCGGCGTCCAGCACTCCGACCAGAGCCATGTTAGGGAAGTTATGGCCTTTAGATACCATTTGAGTTCCGATTAAAATATCTATCTCAAAGGCTTCTACTGCCTCAATGATTTTTTTTGCGCTGCCTTTTTTCTTTGTACTGTCTGAATCCATTCTTCCAACTCGTGCCAGTGGGAAGAGGCGGTTTATTTCATGTTCCAGTTTTTCCGTACCTATGCCCGGGTCTTTTAAGTCTGTACCCTGACATTCGGGGCAAGTTTTAGGTACAGGTATAGACTCATCGCAGTAATGGCATTTCAGTACTCCGCTGCCCCTGTGTTTAGTTAAGGTTACGGAGCAGTTCAGGCATTTAAAGAAGTGGCCGCAGTCGCCGCATACTATAAAGTTTGAAAACCCCCTGCGGTTTAGGAGCAGCAGTATTTGATTGCCTTCTTTTAAGGTGGCCTCTATTGCCGCTAGTAGTTTGTTACTTATGACCTGATGTTTTTCTTTTTTCTTATCCATAAGTTCTACAGGGGGCAGGGGAAGGGTGTTGATTCTTTTTTTCATCTCCAGGAGTTTTAACTTCCCTGCGTTGGCGTTAAAGTAAGTCTCCACAGACGGTGTGGCAGAGCCAAGTACTGTGGTAACTTTTAAAATACTCGCTAGCATTAAGGCAGAGTCTCTTGCCCCGTACCTGATTCCTTCTTCCTGTTTGTATGACTGGTCCTGCTCTTCATCTACTATTATGAGGCCTATATTATCAAGGGGGGCGAAAAGGGCGCTCCTTGCCCCTATTACAATGTCCACCTCGCCGCTGCGGATTTTATTCCACTGGGCAAGCCTTTCTTTGGGGGTGAGGGCAGAGTGAATAAGTGCCACCTGGCCGGGGAAAATGTGAGCCAGACTTGCCACAGCCCCGGTGGTTAGGGCAATCTCAGGGACTAACATAATGGTTTTTTTATTTAGAGAAATTGCTTTTTTTATGGCTTCAATATAGACGAGGGTTTTTCCGCTTCCTGTAACACCGTGGAGCAGGAAGGGAGAGTAAGAATTGGATTCTATTGCAGAGTTTATCTCGCCTATTGCCCCAAGTTGATCTTTGTTAGGTTTGTGGAGAGAGTCTTTAATTTTAATGTCTGCCAATGGGTCATATATTATGTCTTTTTTTGTTAATGTAATGAAGCCCATTTTATCTAAGGCTTTAACTGCCGAGTCCACCGAGCCAATGGCGGCTCTTAAGTCTTTTAGTAGAGCAGGGCCATTTTCTATGAGGTAGTTAAATATTTTTTTTTGGAGGGGTTTTTTAGTTAGAGCTTCAAGTGTTTTTGTAATAGTCTTTTTGTCATTAGTGTCTGTTTTAATTTCAATTAAATTATCTTGTTTTTTATTTTTAGTATTAGAAATCGTTGTTATCTATTCCAGCAGGT
>CBDUXU010000077.1:0-9023 GCA_965371285.1 uncultured bacterium
ATCCTGAACCAGAGTTTTACCACCTAAAGCTTTTATTTGTTTCATCCCTTCCGTACCATCATGCCCCATACCGGTTAGAATAACACCTAAAGTACTATTTCCATAAACATCTGTGGCTGAAGACATAGTCAAATCTATGGAAGGTTTATATAAAATTCTTTTATCGTCATTCGTAAACTGCTTAATTCTTATATCCGTAATACTCCTCTGCCTGAAACCTGTCTGTATGCCGCCTTCAGCGATGAGAACTACTCCATTTTCTAATTTCTCCCCGTCTTCAGAAAGTTTCACATCTACTTCACTCAACTCATTCATTCTTTTGGCAAAAGCTCCGGTAAACTCTTTTGGCATGTGCACTGCTATTAGAATATTAGTTTTAAGGTTCTTAGGTATGGACGGTATAACTCTCTGCAATGCACCGGGACCGCCGGTAGATGCGCCGATTACAACCATGGAAATTCTGCCTGTTGCATAACCTTTCCCCTTGGAGGTTGGCTGTACTACCTGTGGTTTTTTCAGGGAATGTTTTCTCATCTGGGCCATAGCCCTGCCTCTTAGGGAGACAGCTTTAATCTTGGCTATCAATTCGGTGAAAACATTCAAGACATCTAAAGGAGAATCTGAGATGTTTTTAGGAACATAATCTGCAGCGCCTTTTTCCAGGGCTTCAAAAGTGGCTTCTGCGCCAAATGTTGTAAGGGAACTAAGGACAATGATAGGGCATGGAGCCTTTTCCATGATTATTTCTATGGCTTCAAGCCCTGTCATGCGGGGCATTTCTAAATCCATAATGACTACATCAGGGTTCAAATCAAAAACTTTTTCTACACCTTCATAACCGTCCTTGGCAGTTGCAAGAACCTCAATTACAGGGTCTTTTTCGAGCATGTTCTTTACCACCCTGCGCATGAAAGCAGAATCATCTACAATAACTATTTTAATTTTATTCAACGAAAAAAACCTCACATCAAGTATTTTTTAGCAGACCTGTTTACTTGATGCAGTTTTTGCAAGGCCAGCCATATCAAGAATAAGCACAACATTGCCATCACCTGTTATAGATGCACCGGCAATTCCTTCCGTGCCTCTTAAATATTCTCCCATAGACTTTATAAGAATTTCCTCTTGTCCATGAAGCCTGTCAACAAGAACACAGAAACTTTTATCTGCAATATTAACAACAACAAGGTACTTCCACTCAGACTTTGAATCCGAACTATTATTAGAACCGGCAATTAATTTCTCAAGCCTCACAACCGGCAAAACCCTGCCACGGATAGTCACTACATCTTGACCTTCCATGGAATTCAATTCTTCTTCCTTGATTCTTATATTTTCTGTAACAGTGGCCAGAGGTATGGCATAAAGTTCTCCGTTTGATTCCACGGTTAGAGATTGGATAATTGCTAAAGTTATTGGCAACCTAAAGGTTATTGTAGTACCTTTTCCAACTTCCGAGTCAATGGTAATAATTCCATTAATCCTGGAAACATTTGTCTTAACTACATCCATACCAACGCCTCTTCCGGAGATATCGGTAACAACTTTTGCCGTGGAAAACCCGGGCATGAATATAATATTCAGCGCTTCTCTGTCGCTGAGTCTTTCAGCCTCTTCCTCTGTTAAAAGTCCTTTAGTGACAGCTTTTTCTTTGAGCATTACCGGGTCTATTCCCCTACCGTCATCCTTTGTTTTGATGATAATATTTCTGCCTTCCTGGTAAGCTGAAATAGTTATAGTACCTTTGGCCGGTTTGCCTGCCGCTCTTCTCTCCTCGGGACTCTCTAAACCGTGGTCGGCAGAGTTACGAACAATATGAATTAGCGGATCTCCTATCTCGTCAATGACAGTTTTATCAAGTTCGGTGTCTTCACCTTCGATGACAAGCTCAATCTCCTTTTTCTGGCCTCTTGCCAAATCCCTAATCATTCTGGGAAACCGCCCCAAAACTTTATTTACAGGAAGCATCCTCATGCTCATGATTGATAACTGCAGGCTTGAACTAAGCAGGTGCAGTCCTGCAATTGCCTCATCCATCTGCCCCATTAACTCTTCGCTGTAACCTTTCTCACTAAACTGAGCGCCAAGGTTTGTCATCCTGTTTCTGGATAAAACAAGCTCTCCCGCTAGATTGAGCACCTCGTCTAATTTTACCAAATCTACTCTA
Organism: uncultured bacterium; assembly: GCA_965371285.1. Classification (GTDB taxonomy): domain Bacteria; phylum Desulfobacterota; class GWC2-55-46; order GWC2-55-46; family DRQE01; genus CBDUXU01. Next base: position 2,168 of record CBDUXU010000077.1, read on the forward strand.
ATGCTATGTTCTGTTTCTTTTTGCCCACGGGAAGTTGCTCCCTGAAGGTCCTGCTTCACTTCTACTCTAGTGGCAGCTTCAATTTGTTTAACTTCCAGGCTGCTCATTGTCGAAGAATCACCGGGAGCTTCCGCAGTTTTTAATTTGTCAATTATTTTCTTGGGTGTTTTCTTAGGTGAAGTTGCTTTGGTTTTCTTTGACTGGACTTTGCTTTTGGCCTCGGCCTCGGCCTCGGCCTTGTCCTCAGAACCAGCGGCGTCAGTAGAGCTCATCATTTTTAGCTGCTCTATAACTTCTCCCGCGCCTTCTTTTGAATCTATTTTTTGTTTTAGATCATCCAAAAGTATTTTGATATCGTCCTTAGCTTTAAGTACCATATCAATTAGAGGTGCATCTAACTTTATTTCTTTGGTTCTTGCCTTGTTTAATATGTCCTCTGCCTTATGGGTTATTTTAACTATATCAGTAAGACCAAGGAACCCGGCTGCGCCTTTAATAGTGTGGACTGTCCTGAATATTTCTTCCATTAAATCCTTGGAGTCAGGTTTTTTTTCTAATTTTACAAATTTACTGTCTAAAGAATCCAGTTCTTCAAAAGATTCCTCAATAAATTCTAAAATTATATCGTCCATTTCGTTGCTGCTCAGGGTCATAATTAATATCTACCTTCTTCTTAAATTTAACTTTTAAACTATAAATGTTCGCTAATGGATGCCACAGTACCTTCTATATCAAAATCAGGACTCTCCACCCCTGATTCTGAAACAGATGTGATTAAATCTCTTAAACCATCGTTTGCTTTTAATATAATGTCAACTATATCAGAATTTACCTCTATTTCGCCTTTACGAAGTCTGTTTAGGAGTTCTTCGCAAGAATGGGAAAGGTTCACCACTTTATCAAAAGATAAAAAACCTGCCGTACCTTTTATACTATGTACAGACCTGAAAATATCATTCAAGATATCCATATTACCTGTATCTTTTTCTAAATCAATAAGGCCGCTCTCAACACTATCTAAAGCCTCCCTGGATGTTTCAACAAAGTCCAAGACCATTGCATCTGCCTCTGAATTCATAAAATATCTCCTTCCATTACCTTTTTTTACTCTAACTATACACCGAACTTTTCCAAGATTTCATCTACTCTTTCCTGTCTTATAATCATAGGAAGCGAGTCATCGTTTAGGTCCTCAAGCAGCGCCTTCTCATGTTCATCCATGGTGACACCTAAGGAAATAGCTATACCAAGCATCTTACTTTCTATTGTGTAAAGTTCCGCTGTAAGTTTTTTAAGCCTCTGACCTGCTAAATCCTGAAAACCCATTACAGGCATCATATTATTCAGGCCTTCCTTTGTTGTTGAAAAGAGTTGACTTATTTTATCTACAATAGGTGCGCCCTTTTTTTGATGTTCTTCCGGCAGGGTTTCTACCCATTCTTGAAGTTCACCTACGAAGTCGCTGCCCATATGCTGATCTTCCATTGTCTTATCAAAAAAATCTAATAAAGTCTCAGCTGCATCAAATAATATCTTATTTATGTCAGTAATTTTTGCAGTAGCTTCAGGTACAACGCCTGTCTCACCTTTAACTCTAGCCTCTAATGCCGAGATAGTATGCCTTGCCCTATCAATATCCCTTGCAATCTTGGAGAGTTCTAGGCTCAAATCCATGCTGCCTGTGCTTAAGTTTTTATCCATATCAAACCCCTTTTAATATTCTATTAATCAATCATTTGATAAAACACTATTTATCTTTTCACTAAGAGCAGTTGCTGTAAAGGGTTTCACTATATAACTATTCACTCCTGCATTTATTGCATCGTTAACACATTCTTCTGTTGCTTCCGCTGTTATCATGAGTACCGGGATCTTATTTAAGTTATTATCTTTCCTAACTGCCTGTATTAATTCCAAGCCGTTCATGTTCGGCATATTCCAGTCAGTTATTACAAAATCAAATGTGCCTGATTTTAATTTATCAAAAGCAACAACTCCGTCTTCAGCCTCATCTGTATTCTCGAAGCCCAGTTCCTTCAGGAGACTCCTTACGATTCTTCTCATTGTTGAAAAATCATCCACTACCAGTATTCTCAATTTTGTATCCATTGTCATCATTTTCCCCACCTTCCTGATGCCTTTCTTAATTAGTTTGTACTAAATACTTCTCTACTTCTTCTATTAACTCACCAGGAGTAACAGGCTTTACAAAATAAGTATTAACGCCTATTGCCTCCGCTTCTTCTCTGTTATTCTCTCCTAACTCAGTAGTTACCATTATTATAGGTACCCGGGCATAGGAGTCATCATTTCTGACATTTTCAGCCAGCTCTAATCCGTTCATCTGAGGCATATTAAGGTCCGTTAAAATAAGAGCTATTGTGTTTTGACCTAACTTCTCTAAAGCCTCAATTCCATTTTCAGCCAAGACAACCTTATAACCCTTGGATTTTACAATATATGTCAGCAATTTCCTGGTTGTCCTACAGTCATCAACGACTAATATTTCTTTTTCTGATTCCTCAGTCATTTTACCCTCACTTTTTCTGGTAGGCAAGAGAACCCTCAAAACTACCAGGTTTAAAGAGTCTTGTCACCGAATGCAGACTCTCTGCACTTCCCAAGACTAAAAATCCATTAGCATTTAAACAGTCATAAAGATGACTGATTACTTTTTTCTTAGAATAATCATTAAAGTATATTAAAACATTTCTACAAAAAATTATATCCATTCCAGCCATAGCCTTTGTTTCAAACATTGAATACAAGTTTACTTTCTTAAACTGAACCATATCTTTTATATTTTTTTTAAGCTGATATACATTCCCAGTTTTTGTAAAATATTTTTCTTTTTGAATATCAGGTGTCGTTTTGAAAGCATAGTCGCCATATATGCCACGCTCGGCAGAATCTAAAACCTTATCACTAATATCACTACCATAAACTTCAATCTTCCACCCCATACTGACCGGCACTGTTTCATAAAGAATCATTGCCAGTGTATAAGGTTCTTCACCTGTTGAACAGGCAGCGCTCCACAACCTGATAGTTTTGTCTCCTGATTTTCTCTTGTCCTGCATTATTATAGGTAAAATTTTAGTCCTAAAATTTTCTAATTGCGGAACATCCCTGTAAAAACTGGTTTCATTTGTAACAATACAGTCCACCATCTTCTGGGTTTCTTTTTCGCCGGAGCCGTTGTAATTAAGGTAGTTAACATAATCATCATAATTATTTAACTGTTTTGCTTCCAATCTGTTCCTTAAACGGGTTTCCAGGAGATACATTTTATTTTCTGTAAAATAAATGCCGCACCTTTTATATATAACATCCCTTAAAGCGCCAAAAGCCTCTGCTGTAAGGACCGGCTGTTTATGTTTATCTATGCCTATCATTATAAGATTTCAAGTGCCTTTCTAGCAGACTGGGCGACTTTTGCGTCCTCGTGGCTGGTAAGTTTCTCTAAGGGTTTTATTGCTTTTTTTGATTCTAACAAGGCAAGTGCCCTGGCGGCGCTGCATTTAACAGGAGGGATGTCTTCATTTAAAATTTTAATGATTAAATCTTCTGCGCCATGAGCCCTTAGGGAGCCCAGCTCTCCAATAGCCTGATAACGAACCCATGTGTTACTGTCACTTAGACACTCAGTTAGAGCAGTGATGAGATTGTCTAAACCCAAACCACCGGAGGGTAAGCCGTTCCATGAATTAATACATTTTAAAACTGCAAGCCTGACGTCTGAATCACTATCACTTAGCCCCTGAACAACCAACTCCAAACCTTCAGGCAAACCTAAGGCAGACATTGCACTAAGAACAGCCTTCCTGACGCTTGGAGTGCTACTGTTGGCCATATCTTTAAGTCTTATTAAAATATCTTCCCCCCCTATCATACCAAGCCCCCGGGCTGCTACCTGCTTCAATATATCATTTTCATTATCAAGAAGGTTTAGAAAAAACTCTTTCACCCTATCACTCTTAATTGAAGCTAAGGAACTACACATTACATCCACAACATCTCTATACTCTTCCCTGAGTATTGCATCTGATAGAAGAGGAATAATATCTTCATTGTCAGATCCCTCTAAAGACAGGGCAGCAATTTTCCTGGTATGGCCATCCCTGCTTTCCAGTGATTTGGTTAGGATATTAACAGCTTCTTTTGTATTAATCTTGCCTAGAGCTTCCGTTATCAACCTTAATTCACCATGGCCTATTTCAAACATTAATTCTTCTAATCTTTCTATTCCCTCTTTAGCTTTAATTTCACCAATAACATTTATCAATATTCCAATACTTTTTTTGTCTTTATCTAATGCTTCAATTAAAACCTCAGTATCGGTTAAGCCGCCAAAGAGTTTAATCAACAATGTCGTAAAGTAATCCTCAATTTCCTCCGTTAAATCAGGTAAGCTGTTAATGTAGTCTATTATAATCTTACCGCCATCAACTTCTTTTAAAAGAACAAGGCCTTCAAAAGAGGCTTTCCTTATTTCGTTATCTTTGTCATCAGACCCGACTATAAATATTTCTTTAAGTTTTTCTCTAAATCCTTCAGTCAAAGCATTGCTGAGTAACACCCCGCCGCTTCCGCGAGTGGCTTTTTTAAGTATTTCAGTCACTGCACTTACAGGTATATTAAGACTGCCGCTATCGATAATACTCTCTAGCTTACTTAAGACAATCTCACAGTTATCAGCAGTTGATATTTTAACGAGAGCCTCAATAGCAGCTCGGCCTACTATTTCCGAGTCTTTATCTACAGCTCCTACAAGTGCGTCAAAAGCATCTGTATCTCCAAGAAAACCCAAACCATCTGCCGCAGAAAACCTTACCCACTCTTCATTATCGCCTAAAGCTCTCACAAGCTTTTCTTTTGCTTCATTTGCTTTTATCTTACCTAAACATAATGCAACGGCGCCTCTTACATTTGGATTTCCATGATTAATTAATTCAGACAATGCTTTCTCCGGCTTACGGGTCTTTACAATACTTATAATATCAACGGCCATTTTTATGACACCGTCATTATCATCGTGAAGGAGGTTCATCACAGGGTCAATTGAATCTTCACCTAAAGTTTCCAGCAATTCTGCTGCTGCGTTCCTTATGCCGGCATCTTCGCTTCTAAGAAGCGGCGCCACTCCCGCTGCCACTCGGAGCCCTCCAAAAGCTTCTAAACCATATAGAGCGGCCTCTCTTACCCCTGCGTCACTGTCTTTGAGCAAGACTATGATGTCGTCAATATATTCAATTTCGTTAAGTTCTACTGCAGAAAAACAGCCTTCTCTTCTCTGGGACGGCTCAGTACTCATTAACATTTTTTCTATTTCTTTGTTCATTCTTTAAAATTCCTATATAATTCAATTAATCTCTTATTTCTTTAATCATACCTTTTAACCTAAGCATTGCCTGAGAATGAAGCTGGCAAATTCTTGACTCTGAAACATCCAGAACACTGCCAACTTCTTTCATTGTTAATTCATCATAGTAGTAAAGGGATATAAGAAATTTTTCTTTTTCGGGAATCATACTCACTGCTGTAGCTAGCATTGCTTTTACTTCATCATACTTGTGAATATCATCCGGAGTTTGGGCTTTTGGGTCTTCAATACATTCAAGGATATTTGCACCTTCTGAGTCACTAAGCCCTAAATCCTCCAGGCTCATGACACTTGTCGCGCAAACTTCTCTTAGCAGCTTATGTATCTCATCACGGGAAATGTCCAGGAATTTGGCTACATCTTCTGAGTCTGCAGGCCTGCCAAGCTTACTTGTTACGGCAAAATAGGCCTTCTCCAGGTTATTAGACTTAACCCTCATAGACCTCGTCATCCAGTCCATAGTTCTTAGGTCATCTATTATTGCTCCCCTGATTCTTGTTGAAGCATAACTCCTAAACTGCACGCCGCGGGTCACATCAAACTTATCTGCGGCTCCGATTAAACCGATGGTGCCGGCGCTTATGAGGTCATCCATTTCAATGTGAGCGGGAAGATGCATGGCTACCTGGCCGGCAATTATTTTTACCAGTTCAAGGTTTCTTTCTATCAATTCATTTCTATTGAGGGCCGCCAGAGGAATACTAGTCAAAGGTCTTGCCAATTTTACCGGTTTAATTCTAGCACTTCTATAAGTTCTGGCTACTGCTAACATACTGACGACCTCCCATTAATTATTATATTCTTATATAAAGCAATAACTGTGCCATAGTTGGAGCTGACAGGAATAGATGTAAATTATATTGGAATAGGTAAGTATTTCAGTATGTTAGTAGAGTTGTATAGTTTTTTTGATTTTGTAAAACAGATAAATTGATGTCAAAAAATATTGAATTGTCGGAAGGGTGACAGTGGAAATGTCAAAAAAATGACCTTAACTTATCAGGAGATAAGTCCTTTGCGCTTCATTTTTTCTATTAATGTTGTTCTGTTGATTTTAAGGTAATCTGCTGCCTGTTTTTTTACGCCATCTACCCTCTCTAAAGCAGCAATAATAAGGTCCTTTTCAAAGTCTTCTACAGCTTTGTTAAAATCTATACCGTCTGTGGCTGAGGGGTCTCTGGCAATTCTGGATAAGGACCTGGCAGAGTTCTTAAAAATATATTCAGGAAGATCTTTTTTTGTAATCTCTCCTTCAGATTTCAAAACCACAATTTGCTCAATCAGGTTTTCCATCTCCCTTATGTTACCGGGCCACTGATACTGCTCCAAGGCAACCACTGCGTCAGGCGAGATACCTCCAACCTTTTTCCCCTTCTCTGAAGCTTGTTTCTCAATAAAGTATGTAAGCAGGAGAGGTATATCTCTCTTTCTTTCTCTAAGAGGCGGCAAAGTCACAGGGATTACATTAAGCCT
>CBDUXU010000078.1:0-8948 GCA_965371285.1 uncultured bacterium
TTAAAGTCGTCCATAAAGCTGCCGAAACAAACAACCTCAAGCTCTGTCTTGCAGTCACTCATCAATTCTCCAAGTGGATCGAGCAGGAGAAAACAGACAACGAACGCTATACTCGCATATTGGACAGACTTAAAATAGTTGGAGATCGTTTTAACATATTCGGCCTCCATGTTCATGTAGGTGTGTCAAATGGTGAGAGATGCATTGAGATTATAAACCGTTTGCTCTTCTATCTTCCTCATATTTTATCTTTGTCTGTTAACTCGCCTTTTTGGGATGGTTATAACACGGGACTTCGTTCATACAGGAGTAAGGTTTTTGAGACTCTGCCACATGCAGGGCTGCCTTTTTATTTTAAAGATTGGAATGATTATACAACTCTTGTAGAAAACTATATTAAGACTAATACAATTGAAACAATAAGGGAGATTTGGTGGGATGTGCGCCCCCATCCGGACTTTGGCACAATTGAGGTGCGTATTTGCGACACGCCGCGAACTCTTGGAAATGTTTTTGCAATTGCAGGTTTCATTCAATCCCTGATACATACTTTTAATAGAGAGTCCGAAGAAGGAGCTGCACTTATAAACCCTCATTCTTCTATTGTAAGGGAGAACAAATGGAGAGCCTGCCGATTTGGATATTCGGGAGATTTTATTGATGAGTCAGGTGAGAAAAACATTAAAGCAACTGATGCATTAAATATTTTGTTCGACAAGGTAGAGGACTCGGCAGTAGAACTTGGCATCTTAGACCATATTAATTATTTAAGAAAGTTTATAAAAACTCCGGACCACGGCGAGCTGCAGCTAAGAGAATTTGAATCAGGCGGACACAAGAGGGTTGTAGAATATTTGTCAGATAGTTTAACCCAAGAATTAAAATGATAATTAAAATAGGAATTAAATAAACCGTACAAAGGAATTTATATAAGTGAAAGGTGTTGTATCAGCGGGCCACGACCTGACGGCTAAAACTGCATTGGATATTTTAAGGGGCGGTGGTAATGCGTTTGACGCCGCCGTGGCGGCTGCCTTTACTACCTTTGTATGCGAGTCAACACTGACCAGCCCGGGAGGGTCGGGATTTTTAATGGCTCACATTGAAAGTGGGGCAGGAGGGGCAAGCGGCAAATCCAATAATGGCGGGTCAACTCTTCTCTATGACTTTTTCTCTAATGTACCGGGAAAGGGCGGAGAGTTAAATAAAGAAGCGCTCGACTTTTGTCCGACAGATTTTCATCCAATCGACATTCAGTTTGCCGATGAAGTGCAGGTCTTCACTGTCGGCAGGGGGGCAGTAGCAGTGCCCGGGGTAGTGGCAGGGCTCGAGGCGGTTCACCAAGCTCATTGCACAATGAGTTTGGAAAAGCTTATGGCTCCTGCAATTAGTTATGCCTTTGATGGTGTTATCTTAAACAAACAGCAAGCATACTTTATAGAGATACTTTCTCCTCTCCTTACTGCGACAGATGAGGGGAGGAGTATTTATCAACCAAGCGGGACTCTGCTTAAATCAGGTGATAGGCTAATAAATAAGGGCATGGCAGAGGCATTTAGTTATTTATCAAAAGAAGGATTGGATAAATTTTATAGAGGTGACATAGGGGATAATATCTTAAAGAACTTCTCCAGCGATAACTCTAACGGCGGGCTTATAACTAAGAGGGATTTAACTGAATATAATGTAGAGGTTCGTGACCCCCTCCATGTTACTCACAGGGGTAGGACTATTTATACCAACCCTCCGCCAAGCTCAGGTGGAAGCCTTATTGCCTTTACCCTTAAGATGAGTGAGGTTTTTAACTTATCTAACTTCGAACATAATAGCAGTGAATACTTGGAAGCACTCCTTAAAACCATGAAACTCACTGACCTTGCCCGGGCAAGGGAGTTTGATAAATTTATTTATGATGACGATGTGATAGATAAGTATTTATCCGATGAGACGCTGGATAAATACAAAGCTATGGCAGGTATAAAGGTCTCGGACATACCAAGTGTTAAGGATTCGGCTCTTGGCAGTACCACTCACCTAAGCGTTGTTGACAAAGAAGGTAACGCAGCCAGCATCACCACTTCCACAGGCACAGGGTGCAGCCATATGATTCCGGGCACGGGAATCATGATGAACAACATGTTGGGGGAGGAAGATTTAAACCCCCACGGTTTTCATGTCCAGCCGGCAGGGGTGAGGATGAGTTCCATGATGGCGCCGACTATAGTGATGAACAATGATGTTCCGGAGCTTGTTTTAGGCAGCGGAGGAAGTAACCGCATAAGAAACGCCATAGCTCAGGTAATCTTAAATTCTGTTGATATGGGTATGGGTATTGAAGATGCCGTTAGTAGTTCAAGGGTGCACTTTGACGGCACAGTTTATCAGGTAGAGGGGGGCATAAATAAAGACAAGACAGAGGGCTTGACCAAGGCAGGTGTAAAGGTGAACCACTGGGCAGATAAAGAGATGTATTTTGGAGGAGTCCACACGGCTGTTATGAAAAAAACTAAAGACAGTGTTATAATGGAAGGCATAGGAGACAAGCGCCGGGGCGGGGTTTGTCTTATTAATAAAAGTGAAAAATAAATAAATGCAAAAATAAAACGGAGAATAAATTGCCAGATTTAATAAATATAGACGATATAAAAAATGCTGTTGATGAAATAGAAGACAAACTAATAAAGTTTCGCCGCGAGATTCATATGGCACCGGAGCTAAGCGGCAAGGAAGAAAAAACAGCAGCCTTTGTGGCAGGAGTACTGGAAGCTCACGGAGTGGAAGTTACTACCAATGTGGGAGGCCATGGGGTTGTGGGAATTATAAAAGGCGGCGTTTCTGAAAATGGCGACGGGGGAGGTGTAGTAGCCCTTCGAGGCGACATGGACGCTCTCCCCATGCAGGATTATAAAAGTGTAGAGTATGCATCAAAAGTTCCTGGGATTATGCATTCCTGCGGTCATGACGGCCACACTGCCATACTGCTTGGCGCGGCAATTACACTTTCGAAATTAAAAGATAAAATGACTGGCACAGTGAAGTTTATCTTTCAGCCATCTGAAGAAACCCCTCCCAGCGGAGCCAAGGCTATGATAGAGGACGGAGTGCTGGAGGACCCCAAACCTACGGCAATCGCAGCTCTCCATGTGTTCCCCGAGATAGAAGCAGGAAAGGTGGCCGTCAGGGGCGGAGCAATGGCAGCCTCTGCCGACAGGGTGCATATTGTTATAAAAGGTAAAAGCGGCCACGCATCTAAACCCCACCAGTCGGTGGATGCAATACTTGTTGCGGCCAATGTTACTACAGCTCTTCACCATATAGTGAGCCGCCGTCTGGACCCAATGGACCCTGTGGTTATTTCCATAGGAATGGTTGAAGGAGGCAAGGCGGAAAACATTATTGCCGACATGGTGGAGCTTAAGGGAACCGTCCGCACCCTTACCCCTGAGGCAAGAAAGATTGTCCCCGAGATTATAGAAGAGACAGTAAAAGGTGTTGTCCTCTCCCACGGGGCGGATTATGAATTTGATTATAAAAGAGATTACCCTGTCGTTGATAATGACGAGGAGGTAAATAGTTTTATGTCTACCTGTATTGAAGATGTACTCGGTGAGGGGAGCCTGGTAGAGATGGAACATCCGTCTATGGGGTCTGAGGATTTTTCATTTTTTTCCGAAGCTATGCCTGCGGTGCTTATAAGATTGGGAGTAAGAAACGAAAAAAAGGGTATTACATCTTACCTTCATAACTCAAACTTCGACTTAGACGAGCGTGCACTCGCCATGGGGGCAAAAATTATGAGTTGGTTTGCAGTGAAGTATTTGGCAAATTGCAAGTGACCAGCGTGACGCTGGAGTTAATTAAAAAAAGCATTACAACTTGGAGAGAATATGTTTGATTTGAAAAAGTTTAGTATCCTTGTAGGCCTTACGGCTATTTTGTTTATTTCTTTTGGTTGTGATAGCGGGGAGAAGGTAACAAATGGTAGTGCTCCGAATATGGAAGATGTTGTTCCCGAACTTGTGGACTATGAAACTACTGCCGATGTTACTCAAGCTGTGATATTCTCCAATTCTGGTGTTTCTTCTGAACGTAAACCGGTAGAGTTTACTAAAATAAATGATATAGGTCAGTGGAGAAAGTCATTGTGGGCAGGGTTTGATGGCAAGGTTACTCATATTTCGATGTTGGAGCTTAACGATCAGGGGTATATTCGTGACATGGACCTAAATTTTGACAGTGGATTAAACATGTTAGGTGATGCAATAGAAGGAGAGATGGTCAGTGATGACCGCCTTACCAGACAAGTTAAAAAATTTCTCTCAGTTTATTCTGATTTGTTGGGTGTGAAAAATCTTGAAAACTTTATTAAATTGAAAAAGAGTAAGCAGTCCAGACACAAGAAGTTTCAAATTGATGTAAATGGAGTTACTGTAAGCGGTGTGTATTTAATGGCAAGGTATAGAAAAAACGGTGACATAAGCAGCTTTAGGATGAGATTGCCAGAAGAGTTTCCTGTTGAAGATATTGCATTGCAGAGCCTTGTAGCGTCACAAGGTTTGAGTGTGGAAGAATGTGAGTTCTATGCCAAAAATCATTTAATAGAGCATGTTAATAGTAGTGGTCTTGCAGCAACAGAAACTGTATCAGCTAACTTATTAAATAAAGGTGGCATAGCATGGTTTAGGGAAAAGAATGATGTAATGATTGCTATAAGTGAAGCGCCTTATGTTGGATGCATTTTTACTTTTAGTGTGTCAGGCTTAGATCTTAGTCAGTTTAATGATAATTCTATTTACTGGAGTGTAACTGTAAATGCTCTTACGGGTGACCTTGTAAATGTAGGTCATTTTTCGCCCCCAAGGAATTAGTTTTTATTCGAGCATTTTCTTTATTCTATCTCTGGTTCCCGATGAACCAAACCTGGTGCCCCGTATAACAGATAAAGCTCCAGCTTTAGATATTCCGTGTTTTATCAAAGCTGTTATTGTTTCCTCGTTACTAATGGTTTCCCTTAATGAGAGTATAAGTGCATTGTCGCCGTCTTTATTGATTGAGTTTATATCAATACCAGAGTTCACCATGTAATTAACTACACTGTTTGGCATTAATGATTTGCTTGCTGCTGCAACTAGGAGTACATTTTCACCATTATTGTTAACTGCGAAAAAATCAGCGCCATTCTCTCTTAAGTATGAAAATAGTTCTGTGTTTACATGTCTTTTTTCTGCTACAGAGTGTAGAAGTGGTGTATTTCCTTTGTCATTTCTTGCATCAATCTCGGCACCTGCTTTCAATAGCAAATCGATAAGTTTATTGTCGCTACCAAACCAACGCCAGGCTGTGTAATGCAGCGGAGTGTTTCCTTTATTATCCTTGTTGTTAACATTGGCTCCGTTGTCTAAAAGAGTCTGTGCCATCTTAGCAATATCAATGTCAGGACCCCAGCAGCCACCTTCTTCGCACTCAGTGATGGCGGCAGGGGAAACAGTATACATTAAGGCTGTACGCCCATCCTTATCCTTGAAATCTATATTGATCCCACTTTCTAGCAATGCTTTTAAAATGTCTGGGCTATTGGTGTTTACTGCTGTTATTATAGGGTTTATACCTTCCTTCCCTTCTCCTGATATATCAGCGCCATTCTTAATCAGTGCTTTAATTATCGTTGTGTTCTTATGTTTGGTTGCCAGGTCCAGAGGAGACACTTTCGAGTGCTTGTTTGGTTGGCTTTTCTTGTTGGTGTCTGCTTTTTTAGAAATAAGGAATTGCACTATATCATTTTTATCATATATTATGGATGTTGCAAGTGGCGTGTATCCCCTATTATCTAAATCGTTTATGTCTATGCGGCTAGAAAGAATTTTTTTTACAGACTCAAGAGAGCCCATTTTGATGGCGGAGTTCAGGTGGTTTATGTCGAGTTTTTTTAAGTCGGATTTGTTTGCCCCTGCCTTTAATAATTGGGTTGCGATGGTAAACTGCCCATGATTATATGTTGCCAGTAAAGGCGTATCTCCATTGTTTGATTTTATTTTTACGTTTGCATCGTTGTCTATGAGAACATTTACAACGTCAGTATGGCCCATCATTGCCGCTACCATGATAGGTGTTTCACCTTTACTGTTTTTTGTTTCCTTGTCAGCTCCTGCTTCAAGAAGCAGCTGCATATTCTCTGTACACCCTGCATATGCTGAGTTAATTATTGCAGATTCACCAAATTGACTTATATTATTTACATCCGCATCTTTTTCAATAAAGAGTTTTGTTATTTCTGGTTTACAGTGGTGAGAAACTAAGGTTAGGGTGTCTTGACCACGGTTGTTTATCCGTTTTACATCTGCACCTTTTTCAATTAGTATTTTAATTGCGTCAGAGTTAAATGCAATAGATGCTTGCATAAGAGTTGTCATCCCTTTAGTCTTTTGGTGATTTATCTTGTCGTTTGGTAAATACTCTAAAATATAACTTACAATTTCTTGGTCATTTATACTTAGGGCATGCATGAAGGGAGTGCTACCATCACTATCTTCCAATAGTGGATCCCCCCCATTTTCTATTAGTAGTTTTGTGGCTACCTTATAATTAAGTGCTAATATTGCCCAAGAAAGTACCGAGCGTCCGTCTGTAACTTGTATATTGGGGTTGGCACCTAGATTTAGGGCTTTTGTAATCTTGTCAGTTGAACCAGGCCAAATTCTTTTACCATATCTCTCGTAGGATGAGCGGGAACTTTCATCATGGCGTATTTTTTCAAAGACTCTATTGAAGTTTTCTTTATCTAGAAAAATTGAATACATTAAGGTAGTCCAGCCGTTTAAGTCTGGCTGGTTAATAGTAGAATTCTTTTTGTATTCTTCTACTGCTATGCCGTTCAAAGCAAGAAACTCAAGTGCTGATTTTCCTGTAGCGCTTTTTGCATTTATGTCTGCACCTGCTTCTGTTAGAAGTTTTGCTATGTCGATTTTCTTTTTTTCGGCAGCATATAAAAGTGGTGTCATGCCATTACTATCTTTGGCATTAATATCAGCTCCGGAATCAATTAGTAGCTTTATATTTGAGGTGTAGTTCTTATTATTAATTGTATGCATTAATGCTGTCATGCCATTATTGTCAATTAAGTTAACATTTGCACCATTATCAATTAAGGCTTTGATTGTATAAGGTTTAAATGCCAGCATTAATGCTGTTTGTCCATGGTTATTTTTGTAGTTAATATCAAATCCTACTGCTTTCAAATCTTTGATGAATTCTGGCTTTATTTGTTCTCCGTGCTTACTTAGTGCAGCAAAAATTAAAAAATTATTTCCATTTTTGTCTGTAGCATGTATGTCTGCTCTATTCAATTTTAACTTTTTTATTGTGTCAATGTTTTTTCCATAGTTGTTTTTACCAAATTTAAGTATCGGCGTTAGACCATCATTATTTTTCATGTTAACATCTGCTCCTGACTTGATAAGCAGGTCAACTATACTTGGGTAGCTAAGGTTACTGTGTAGTGGCGTGTTACCTGCGTCATTTTTTGCATTAACATTTGCACCATTGTTTATTAGCAACTTAGCTATTTCTAAATTCTTAATACGGAATAGTGCAGTATTGCCAGTATAATCCTTGAAGTTTGGGTCTGCACCTTGTGATAATAAATACGATACTGTTTCTAACCCTATAGACTTATTTAATCTGGAAGCCAAAATCAGTGGAACCATGCTGTTACCAGTACCAGTGTTAATCTCCGCACCTAATTCAACAAGCATTTTTATCAGCTTTGTATTTTTATTTCGAATCGGTGCAGCTAGGAGGTTCGAATTGTTACTAGGTATAATAGTTGCTCCTTCTTTTAAAAGGAAGTTAAGCATTTTTATTTTTTCTTCCTCAGTGCCTTTAATGTCTATTGCATTTCTTATACCTATAGAACTTAACCTGTCATTATTTAAACCCTCTTTAATAAGGAATTTTATCATGTCGTAATTTTTGTTGTATATAGCAGGGTTCAAAAAGTAGTGAGCATAGTCATTGATATCAATGCCATGAGTTAGCAAGAGCTTCACGATTTCAAAATTATTTGACAGCACAGCAGGTCTTATTGCTGATTTTTTTTGTTCCTTACTGGAGTAACTGTCATTTAAATTTTTAAGGATATCCTCAGCAGCTTTAGCATCATTATTTTTTATTGCATCTCTGAGAGTCGGTTGTTTTGCATTTGCAGGTATGGTAGAGAATACTATCAAGATAGTCATTAAAAGAGATAATATAATTCTTTTATTGTTATACATTTACTCTCCTTATTGTTGGTTATTTATCCGGTCTGAATTGGTAGGGTGACCTTTTGAGATTATTTTTATAATTGAGTTATATTTTTTAGATGTTGCTATATCGAGGGCTGTTTGTCCTTCATTTTTCTTTAAATTTATGTCTGCCCCGTTATTGATAAGTAGTTCACTTTCTTTTGTTGCGTTTTTTGAGGCTGCAAGCATTAGTGGGGTGTTGCCGTTTTTGTCGGCTAGATTTACATCAGCACCTGCTTCTACCAGTAATTTCGTAGCTATATAAAAATATTCAGATATGGCATAGATTAACGGAGTTATGCCTCCATTGTCTTTAAGGTTTGGATTAGCACCGAGCTTTATTAAATGTTCTGTCATATCACGTTTTTTTGATAGAATAGACCAGGTGAGGGCTGTCCTACCCATCGAATCTTTTATATTAAGGTCGGTGCCTAGGGTCTTCATAATGTCTATGTTTTTTGTTGTTTTCTTGTAAAAATGTTTCTTTGGCATAGGGTCGTAACTCTTACTTATACCAGCTTCTTCTTCTAATATCTTTTTATCTCCAAAGATAGCATACATTAAAGGGGTCCAACCATGACCGTCTTTTGAGTTTATGTCGACTTCTTCATTAATCTTATAGCCGTATGGGTCCTCAGAGTTTAAAATCTTTATAGCAAGATTCTG
>CBDUXU010000079.1:0-8858 GCA_965371285.1 uncultured bacterium
TTTTCTAGAGTTTTCAGGAAGTAGACATGCTGACCCTTATGTCCTTCTATGGCGGGATAGGACTTTTTAGCCATAAGGCTCTCTTCTAAACCGAAGTGAGCCTTTATATAATTCTCCAAAAAGGTGAAACCCATGTCAATATCACCTTTTTTTCTTTTAGCTTCAATTGCCTCATGTAATTCATTTATGATGTCAAAAAGTTCTTTATGCTGCTCATCTATTGCAAAATAACCTACTTTGAGCGCATCTGTCATTTCTACGAGTGCCACTTGTCTTAGCTCCTACTATCAATCTTAGTTCCTACTATCTTCTTCAGTGTGAAAATCCTGCGCCCCGTAAAATTATATTTTACCCAAACCCCAATTTGAAATACTAAACTGCTGCCCCCAAAAAATCTCCCAATTTTTTATCTACTGTTTTAATATGATTTATGAGCCAATCTTTTAAAAGACTCTCCATAGCCTTGGCATCACTCCACGCCTCTTCGCTTCCTGCATGGCTGTTAAATGAACTGCGTATTTTACTAAATTCATCTATGAAGTGAGTATGTTTGGCGAGGTGGGAATCTCTCTCCGGGTAGTCCCTTTTTTCCATAAGGCTTTGCTCCATTCCAAAGTGAGCAACTACATAACTCTCCAGGAATGTAAAAACCATATCTATTTCGTTAGCGTTTCTCTTACTCTCAATTGCCTCATGTAATTCATTGATTCTAGCGAAAAGTTCTTTGTGCTGCTCATCGATGGTAAAATAACCTACCATCATATCTTCTGTCATTTCTACAAATGCCATGTTGATAGTCCCTCCCTCAAACACTCTTTTATAACATTCCAAAATTAAATAGAATGTTATCTCTGCCCCGTCTAGTTGAAATCAATCTTGTTTAAGAAATATTTTCTTTTAAAAAATCAGCAAGTTTTCTATCTACTGAAGTAATATGATATGCCATCCAGTCCCTGAGAAGTATCTCTAATGCCTCGGCATCTGACCACACTTCACCATCTTTATTGGACTTTAAAGAATCCTGGATTTTCAAGAACTCACCTTTAAAAAAATCATGACTTTTTTTGTGCTCTTCATAATCGGGATATGCAATCCCTTCCATTAAAGCTTCTTCTTCTGCAAAATGATTAAAAACATAACCTTCCAGGAAGGTTGCAATCATCTCAATATCGCCGACATCTCTCTTTGTTTCAATTGCACTATGCAGTTCGTTAATTCTTACTAACAGTTCTTTTACTTCATTATCAATATTAGATATGCCTACCAGCATTTCTTCTTTCATTTCCAATAACGCCACTTATATGTTTCTCCTTGCTGTTTATTTTCTCCGATGAGAACTGAAAATTATACCGCTTCTTTTAAGAAAGTCTCCAGTTTTCTGTCCACGGAAGTTATGTGGTAGAGCATCCAGTCCCTAAGAAGTATTTCCATTTCTTCTAAACCGTCCCAGATTTCCTTACCATCATTTTCTCTTAACGATTTTCTTATATTTGTAAATTCTTCCTTGAAAAAGTCATGTTCTTTTTTGTGTTCATCAAAACCGGAATAGTTTTTCTCCTTCATAACTTTTTCTTCGCTCTCAAAATGATTTTCCACATAGTCTTCAAAAAACTCTGCAATCATCTCTATGTCACTTGAATGCTCCTTGTTTTTAATAGCATCATGAAGCAGGTTAATCCTTGAGAGCAGTTCTTCCATTTCAGCGTCTACATCAACAGTGCCGAACTTCATTTCTTTAGTAACTTCTACTAGTGCCATAATTGTTCTCCATGTTAGTTTTTTAGTTTTTTTTAAATTCTAGCTATAGTCTATATAGCTTGGCCTAAAAACTTGCCAAGCTTTTTGTCAATAGTCATAATGTGGGTAACAAGCCAATTTTTGAGAAGCCCTTCCATAGCGCCAATGCCGGGCCAAATACCGGACCCTGTATAAGCCCTGTAACCGTCTCTTGCTTTAATAAATTCTTCTACAAAGTGTTTGTGTTTTGCCATATGCCTATCCCTATCGGGATAATTATGTTTTGCCATCAGATCCTCTTCCATACCAAAATGTTTTGCAACATAATCCTCAAGAAAATCGAAAATAGCGTCTATTTCCGACCTGCTAGCTTCTGACTCAATGAGTTCATGGAGTTCATTGATTTTATAAATAAGTTCTTTGTGTTGGTCATCAATACTACTGACGCCTACCAACATACCATCTAACATCTCAATAAATGCCATCTCTTCCCCTCCCCATGCTGATAATAACTTTAGTTTGATTTGAGAGTCCAAATAACAAATGTTAATAGTGTCTCTCTTCTACGGGCTGCCAACCCTTCGTATACTACCAGAATGGGTAGTTCCTGTCAATATATTGACACACCAATCTTAGAAAAAATTCCCAATAAAAACAACAGCTTAACAACGGTTAAGCAATTTTAATTCTATTTTAATTAGCCGGCAGGTAATTTGCCTGGTTTTTTATCAACGGTCAGAATATGAGTTACAAGAACCAGTCCCTTATGGGGGGTCGGTAACAAAGATATGAGCCCAGTCGTCAGAATCGCTATATGACGTGTTTACAGGAAGATTTGCGGATTTTCGTTTATTCCATGACAGAGTATGTGTGTTTTTATTATAAAATGGCTGAAAGCCATTAACTTGCGGTAAGGTAAATAAGTAAATCCAAGCAAATGTTATAAACTAGGAGAAAACTTGTCAAGACTAAGATGAGTCAATAAAATCAAAAGATTATGCCAGCGAGAAATCCTAATCTAATATTATTGTAATCGTAGGAAGAGGCCTTAAAATCGTCCATTGTCTGCCACTTAACATTAAACCCTGCGAAGAAGTCTCCCATAAGAAAATTAAGCCCTGCAAATGCCTGAAGTCCATGCTGCCAGCCGGCCCTTCTCGATTTCCCAGGGTTTCTTTTTATCTCTTCTACGGAAGTTTTGGAAACACCTCCGCCCAAATCCAATACAATGTAGTCAGTAACTGATTTAGAGTACTTTAAATTTAATTCTACAGGCACGAACTCTAACTCCATCTTACCTGCCTGCGACCTTCCCTCTTCTTCAAGCCTGCTTACTTCTATTCCCAAATAAACCCTTGGATTTAAAGCAACATAAGCTGCAACTCCAAGATGATTACCATCATCTATTCCCAGGTCATCTACATTACTATCGGTAAAAAGCGTGAGGCCTGTTGTTACCGAGATGTGAGAATAACCAAGTGGGAAGACACTATCGCTATCTGCTGATGAGATAGATGGAAAAGAAAAAACAATTAAAAATGCCGCTAAACTGATTATTTTTTTCATTTTCATAAAACCTCCGCAGCGTGACGCGTAACAGTCACTGTTGCCCCCAATTCAGGGGTAATTTTCATTTTTTTTACTATAGAAAAAGTCAACCTACTTAACTCTAGAACCTGAGGCCTTTTTTTAATACAAATAAAGCTTCAAACTTTTATAATTTTTACAAGTGCACGATATACCTTTAACTGGATGAAACACAGAGTGTTGCGCGTCACGTGCCGGTGTCACAGTATTTGCCATGCAGGCGTTCAAGATACATATCACAATAAACCTATTAAACTGGCCATTGGTCACCAAACTATCTTTAACTGGATGGAACGTCACGTTCCCCGCCGGATACTCCACCTGAGACGAGAAAGGTCATTACATCTGAACTATCTGCATCGATTGGTTTTACCTGCTCTGCAGGATATAACATTAAATTGCCTGCAAAATTATAGGACTGGGGAAAATAAACTGCCACCATGTCGTTTATTCCTAAAAACTCCAAATCTTCTCTTGTTACAAAACCGAGTGCATATTCCGTTTTGTCTGCCGTAGTCTGAACAAGTACCGGCTTGTCAAAACTCTTTTTGTCACCTACAAATGCACCTATTAGATCTTTAATAGATGAATAGAGTAATTTTATAAAAGGCAGCTTAGCAAAAAGTTTGTCTAATAATCCAAAGATCCTTTTTGTGAGGAAGAAGGATGCAAAAAAACCAACTATAATAATAAATATTATTGTAATGGCAAAACCAACACCTGGAATAGGTATGACTATTATACCGTCTATCCATACAAAGATTTCTTTAAATATATAGACTGAAAGGGCAATTGGAACTATTACCAAAAGCCCTTCAAAAAAACATTTCCCAAGAAATTTAAACATAATTAATATACCTTTAGAATCTCAATAGTTTCTATAACGCCTTCTCTTATTACTTCTACTCCACTACCTGATTTATCCACTTTGGATACATCTACTACAGTGGAGGCCATGCCTCCTGCAACTTCTCCTCCGTCAATAACTGCTCCTAATTTATCACCGAAGTATTCTATTACCTTGTCGGCACTTACCGCCCCCTCCAAACCTGCCGGGTTTGCACTTGTTGCAGTAATTGGAGAAACTACTTCTCTTGCAAACTCCACTGCCACAGGGTTTACGGAAACCCTTATGCCGATTGTGCCCTTGCCGGAGGTTAAAATATCGGGTACCTTGGAGTTTGCCTTAAAAATAATGCTGAGAGGGCCGGGCCAAAACCTATCCATTAGTTTTCTGGCAATATCCGGCACATCTTCCGCTAAATCAAAAACCTTACTTTTCTCATTTACTATGACCGTCAGGGGGCTGCCAAAATCCCTGCCTTTGAGTTCAAAAAGTTTTCTTACTGCATCTTCATTAAAAGGGTCTACTGCCAGGCCGTAAAAAGTCTCAGTAGGGTAAGCAACAATTTCTCCGTTGTTAAATGCTTCTATTGCCTCATCTAGCGGGCCGTAGCTTAAAACTACTATAGGTTTATTCTGCGACATTAATCTTAACTTTTAATTTTCTATGCTTTTGCAATGACCTTTTCAGCCACGATTTTAAAAATATATTAAACCCTAAACTTTAATCATGCTTATGATTCTATTTTATTGGCTTTAGCTATGACCTTATCTGCTTGTTCTTTTTTGTATTGAACCAGTTTTTCTGCCAACTCCCCGTCACCACTAGCTAGGATTTGCACGGCAAAGATGCCTGCATTTTTTGCCCCTGCCTTGCCTATTGCCATGGAAGCTACCGGCACACCGCCTGGCATCTGCACTGTTGAAAGAAGTGCGTCAAAACCATTTAAAGGGCCTGCGTTAATCGGCACGCCTATAATAGGCAGAGTTGTTTGAGAGGCGCAAACCCCTGCCAGGTGAGCAGCCATTCCGGCTCCAGCGATTATCACCTTCAGCCCCCTGCCTATTGCCCCTCCTGCAAACTCTTCAGTTCTAGCCGGAGTTCTATGGGCTGAGGCAATTGTGAGCTCATAACCTATTCCAAATTCTTTTAATACATTTGCTGCCTCGTTCATTATCTCTAAATCGGAATCACTTCCCATTACTATACCAACCAGGGGTCTAGACCCCGCCTTACTCTCACCTGCTTTAGCCATACAACTGTCCTCCTAGGTAATTTGTAACTTTAATTGCCTTAACATCATTTAACGGCCTTTTGGCCGATATCTTTTCTATAATAGGCACCATCGAAATGCACCTTACATACGCCAGCGTATGCTTTATCTATTGCCCCTTTAATCGTACTATCCAAGGCAGTTACTGCCAGAACGCGGCCTCCTGAGGTTACTACCTTGTCGTCTAGAAAAGCGGTGCCAGCTTGAAATACTATAAGGTCATCGCCACCTACATCATCTAAACCTGTTATCTCAATCCCTTTGTCATAACTCCCCGGGTAGCCTTTTGAAGACATTACCACAGAGACTGCCGCCTTGTCATCCCATTTCGGATTTAATTTATCTAAAGTTGCGTCAATGGAGGCAATCAATATATCAACAATATCACTTTTGAGTCTCATCATAATCGGCTGGCACTCCGGGTCGCCAAAACGGCAGTTAAACTCCAGCACCTTAATAGATTTACTACCATCCGGCTTATCTTCGAGCATTATACCGGCATAAACAACTCCCTTAAAAGGCCTCCCCTCTGCTTCCATGCCCTTAATGAGCGGGTACATGACCTTGTCCATTACCTCTTGCTCTAACTCCTTTGTTAATACAGGGGCAGGAGAATAGGCTCCCATTCCTCCTGTGTTTGGTCCCTTATCACCGTCAAACACCGCTTTATGGTCCTGGCTCGTAGCCATAGGAAGAATAGTCCTACCATCAGTTACCGCTATAAAAGAGGCTTCCTCCCCGGAGAGGAACTCTTCTATAACTACCTCGCTCCCTGCCTCGCCAAATTCATTATCCTTCATAATAGAATCTACTGCACCAAGGGCCTCCTCTCTACTGTGAGCTATAATAACACCCTTGCCTGCGGCAAGGCCAGAGGCCTTTACAACTACCGGGAAATACCCTTCTTCAATAAACTTTTTAGCAACCTCTATATTTGTAAAATTGCCATAACTTGCCGTAGGGATATGGTACTTCTTCATCAAGTCTTTTGAAAAAGCCTTACTACCCTCTAAAATCGCCGCCCTTTTATTAGGACCAAAAACCTTAAGGCCCGAAGCCTCAAATAAATCTACTATACCTAAGGTAAGGGGCACTTCAGGACCTACAACAGTTAAGTCGATATTTTCCTTTTTTGCAAAATCCCTTAACCCTTCAATGTCTTCTGTGCTGATATCTACATTTTCTCCGCAGGTAGCTGTACCGGGGTTTCCGGGGGCTATAAATAACCTGTCAACCTGATTGCTTTGGCTTATCTTCCATGCCAGGGCATGTTCCCTGCCGCCGCTGCCTACTACTAATATTTTCATATCTTTATAACCTTCTCTAGCAACTTGTAATATACAAACTCTACAATCTTCCTTTTGCCCACTTGGCATATTCAGTCCCGGGAAACCTCTCCTCCATAACCTTTATATATTTCTTATGGTCACAGTTATAAGCACTCTTTTCACCGCACAGGTCAATTAAGTCTTTCAGCACCTCTAAAACCATAAGGTTGCTTCTGGTTTCACTAACTATAATTTTTTTGTATTGGACTATCGAAGCAGCATGATTGCGGGCAAAATAATATTCAATGGCAAGTTTGTGCCTTGCTTCAACTATTTTATTACTACTGGCATTTTGTTCTAAAAAGTCTTTTAAAATATTTATCCTGCTTGTTATAGAAGCAGAGACCCTTCCAAGAGCATACTCCCTGTTAATCTGGGTCATGATAATGCCGAACTCTGCGTCATCAACTAAGTCGCTACCCGGATAGTCCTCAATTATATTATAAAATAACTCGACAGCTTCCTTGAACCTGTTAAACCCGAAACTGCCATAAGTATAATAAGCCAGTCCCAACCGGTACATTACCTCATCTTTGATAAAGCTGCTTTTCTTGGAGTTATTAAAGGCCTCTAACCGCCGGACAACACTATCAATATGAGCTACAATTTCTGTCTCTGAGAGCGACTCGTCAAAAAGAAAAAGCTCCCACTCCAGCCTGTCTTTCTCGAGCATAAGAAAATCTCTAAGAGTTTTGTCATCAATGTTCCTGTATTTCTTTATTACCCTTACAATGTCGAAATAGACATCTGCATAAAGATACTTGCTGGGGTTTTCATATACTACTTTCTCAAGTTTAACTGCCTTGTCAAACTCCAAAGTTTCAACATGGTTCCAAAAAACTTTAATAAAAACCTTTTCTGTATCAGAGGTATGAAGTTTAACTCCTGATGCAAAATCAATTTCCGAAGCACATAAATATGAAAAGGGGATAACAAAAAACAATAGCAGTGTTAATATAATATTTTTTAACATAAAGGTTGCCTGTTCTTAGTGTCTAAAGTGTCTCATGGCGGTAAATACCATTGATATGTCATGTTCCTTGGCTGCGTCGAGCACCTCGCCGTCCCTAATTGACCCCCCTGGCTGAATAATAGAAACTATTCCAATCTCTGCAGCTTTATCTACATTATCCCTAAAAGGGAAGAAGGCATCGGAGGCCATGACAGAGCCCTTAACATCAAGCCCTGCATCGGTAGCTTTCATAAATGCAAGGTTTGTTGAATCAATACGGCTCATCTGCCCTGCGCCAATTCCAATGGTGCGGCCGCCTTTGGCAAATATGATTGCGTTACTCTTTACATGTTTACATATCTTCCAGGCAAACATAAGGTCTGTCATTTCTTTTTCAGTTGGCTCTTTCTCCGTAGCAGTCTTAAGCTCCCCTGCCAGCTGGTCGTCAAGACCTTGGACTAAAACCCCTCCGGAAACTTTTTTAGTTTCAAAGGAGAGGCCCTTATTCTCCCCGGCCTCGCCAACTGTAAGTTCGCTAACTTCTAATACCCTGACATTTTTTTTCTTTTTAAAAACTTCCAGGGCATCAGCTTCATATGATGGTGCTACTACTGCTTCTAAAAATATCTCGCATAACTTTTCTGCCACCACCTTTGTAACAGTTCTGTTTAACCCGACAATTCCGCCAAAGGCAGACTTGGAGTCGCATTCCAGTGCGTTCTCATAGGCTTGTAGAATTCCCTCTTTACTAATAGCAGCTCCGCAGGGATTATTATGTTTTATGATAATGGCAGCAGGGTCGTCGAACTCGCGGACCAGCTCCAGGGCTGCGTGAATGTCCAGGATATTATTAAAGGACAGCTCTTTACCTTGATGCTGAGTGGAGGCTGCAAGAGAGCCGGGAATAGCAGGGTTTTCGCTATAAAAGGCAGCGCTCTGATGGGGGTTCTCGCCGTATCTTAAATCCTGCAGTTTTTTGTACTGAAGAGTAAGGGTCTCAGGATGTTCCATGGTCTCTGATTTTATATCTGGGCCTTCAATCTTACCTAGGTAATTGGAAATCGCACCGTCATAGCGGGCAGTAAGTTGGAAAACTTTTTTTGAAAGGCTGAAACGAGTGTCCTTTGAAAGGGAACT
>CBDUXU010000080.1:0-8757 GCA_965371285.1 uncultured bacterium
ATGATTCACTCTCCAGGAGACCCGGATGCTGAGTCTATACTGATTAACCCTACAGACTACAGCACTACAGGGCTACCGGCAGGTCCATTTGTAACGAATACAGACCCAACCTCAGGCACCGGTCTCGTGGTTCCAACACCTTCGCTGGTGGAGCTAACCCCGCAGTCAGAGTTTGCACCGGGGGATACAATATTTATAGAGGTTACTGATATCGACCAGAACCTGGACAGTAATGTAATAGATACAATAGTGTTTACTATTACAAATTCAACAGGTGATACAGAACTTGTAATATTAACCGAGACAGGAATAGGTACGGGAATCTTTACAGGTTTTATAGAAATTATTGCTGATGTAGTAGTGACAAATAACGGGGTCTTGGAAGTAACCCCGGGAGGAACCTTAAGAGGTTCTTACTTAGACCCTGACAACCCGGATGATACATCATCACTTACAGCAGATATTGTTCCGCCAAGTAACTTTATAGTTAGAAAAGTCAGTTCAAAGAGTAATGTATTTAAAGGAGACTTTGTTCAGTATAAGATTTTTGTAGAGAATAACTATCTTGTCCAGTTAGATAGTCTTGTAGTTATTGATACTATTCCAGAGGGTTTCCGTTTTGTGAAAGGCAGCGCAAAGGTAGGTGGGTCGGTGATTCCAATCAAAGCTAATAATGGTAAGTCGATGGTCTTTAACCTTGGTACTTTAAGTGCGCAAACTGAAACTGAGATTAGTTACATATTGGAAGTTGGCGCAGGTGCAGTTGAAGGCCCTGCTATTAACACTGCCGTCGGTAGTGCAGTTCTCGGAGTGGACAGTATTACTTCCAATATAACCAGGGTAGAAGTTAAGGTGCGCCAGGAGTTTATGGAAACTGAAAATATCATTATGGGTAGGGTTGTATACGGAGATTGCTCCGATGGCGGCGAGGTTACCCCTGTTCCCGGCATGAAGGTTTATATGGAAGCCGGAACTTTTGTGGTTACTGATAAAAACGGTATGTACCACATAGAGGGGGCGTCCAGCGGGACTCATGTTATTCAGATTGATAGGTCTTATATAGATGAAGCACATGAAGTAGTTAGTTGCGATGAGAATACAAGAACAGCCGGGTCGCCTCACTCCCGGTTTGTTGACCTCCAGGGAGGCACGATGTGGAGGGCAGACTTTACACTTAGAAGAAAGCCGGCACTATCAGGCACTGTATCATTGGGCCTGATGAGTAATATAAGGGACCACCTTGTTGAGTATATAGTGCCAATTGAATTAGGTACTATTGCACTTGAAAAGGCAAGGTTAACAGTGATTCTTCCAGAAGATGTTGATTATATTAGGGGCTCAGCAGTGATGGATGGAGAAAACCTGGAAGCTCCGAGAGAGGTTTTTGGCTCTCTCACCTTTGACCTTGGCGCCCTGGCGGCGGGGTATAAAGGGTCTGTCGTCTTTCTTGCCAATGCTAAGATGGTTGATGAAGATAAAACTTCCACAACTAAGGCAGTCCTTACTTACGATTCTGTGGGCAGTAAAAACGCCAAGACCCCTGTGGTGGATAATGTGCTTGGATTTAAATACGGAGAAACTAGCCATGTTAACCCGATTATAACTATAAGGCCTAAGTTTGCGTCTCTTAGCGCTGTGCTGGACGAGGGCGCCAAAAAAGTTATAGATGAGGCAATTAAAGATATAGATGTAGATGACGTTATTCATACATATGTAACAGGCCACTCTGATAGTGTAAGGATAAAAAATAAAAAAGTTTATAATGATAACTACGAACTATCTACTGCAAGGGCCCAGAGTGTTCTTAGGTATATGTCTGATGAGCTGGGCATCCCTCAAAATAAGTTTAGCGCTACAGGCGTTGCAGACGAGAACCCAATTGCTGATAATAAAACTCCCGAAGGCAGGTCTCTTAACAGGCGTGTTGTACTGGAAGTCCTTTATAACAAAGTAGTCAAACAGTACTCAATAGATGCCCAAAAAGGTAAAAGCGACATTGTTGTAGGTGAGGTTCTCGGTCTTACCCCCTGGCAAATTAAAGCCGCAGCTGCGGGAGAGGTAACCTCCGGGGCGGCAGAGGGCAGCTCCCCTGAGTCAGCCAGTCTTGATGCCAATAAACTCATTGATTATACCCAATCAGACGCAGATGTGTTTGCCAACTCAGGTAACGACTCTGTAGAATGGCTGCTGCCATTAGAAGGTTTTTATCCTTCCATTAATAGTTTGAATTTTGTTGTTAAGTTTGAAGCTAATAGAAAAATGATAGTTAAGTTAAATGGCAAAGAGGTTCCCGCTATTAACTTTGACGGTAAGGTTACCAGCAGCGATGGCAGGGTTTCGGTAAGTTCTTGGAGAGGTGTTGACTTAGAAGAAGGTGACAACATCTTTGAAGTTGTGGAGCTAAACGAATTTGGCGACGAAGTCGTCCATAGCGAGAGAACTATTCATTATTCTACAGAGCCTGTTAGGGCAGAGTTGTCCCGGAAGCACTCTAACCTTGTAGGAGACGGGGTAGTGAATCCGGAGGCAGTCTTCAGGCTCTTTGATAAATATGGCGAGCCTGCCAGAGAGGGGATGATAGTTGAGTATACCGTTGACCCTCCCCACGGCTTATTTAAGGCAGGCAGTGATGTAACCCAGACCCTCTTAACAGGCCAGGCAGGGGCGAGAGGTAGGGGGGCTATTTTAAAAGGCGGACTCCTCAGAGTTAAACTCAGGCCCACTACCAAGCCGGGGGACGCGGTTATAAGGCTTTTGTTAGAAGAAGAGAAAGCTATGAGAGCCTGGATTGGCCCTGACAAAAGAGACTGGATATTAGTCGGTATTGCCGAAGGTACAAGTCTGCATAGGGATATTAAAGGCAACATGGAGCTTGCCAGCCGCCACGGATTAAAAGAGGGTTATGAAGAAAACGGCAGGGTTGCTTTCTATACCAAGGGATATATCAAAGGAAGCTGGCTTGTAACCGCCGCTTATGATTCTGAAAAAGGTAATGATGCAAGGACCGACAGGCTTCATAGCGTAGTTGACCCAGGTAAATATTATACCCTCTATGGTGACGGGGCGAGTCAGCAGTATGACGCATCTACTGCAAGAAAACTTTATCTTAGAATTGAAAGGCAAGAATTCTATGCCCTCTTTGGCGACTTTGATACAGGGCTGACTTCAACGGAACTTTCCCGTTACAGCAGGACCATGAATGGTTTTAAAGCGGAGATGAAAAAGGATAAATACAAGGCAACTGTTTTTGCCAGCGAAACCAACCAGGCATTTATTAAAGACGAAATACTCGGTGACGGGACATCAGGTTTGTATAAACTATCCAAGCAGGAGATTGTTGCAAATTCGGAGAGTATCATAATTGAAGTAAGAGACCGCTTTGCCAGCGAGAATATAATTTCCACCAGAAGGCTCAGCCGTTATATCGATTATGAAATAGATTACAGTAATTCAACAATATTCTTCCGCGAGCCTATTGCAAGTAAAGATGCAAACTTTAATCCTCAGTTTATAGTGGCAACCTACGAATCAAGAGCTGCTAATGCCCAGGACCTTAACTACGGTGGTAGGGGATCAGTAAAACTCTTAGGAGGTAAGGGCGAGCTTGGTGTAACCCATGTACATGAAGGCAGGGGAGAAATAGAAGCAAGTTTAACGGGCTTTGACATGACTGTGAAGTTAACGGAATCAACGGAGATTAAGGCAGAGGTGGCAACTACAAATAATGGGATTGAAAATAAAAGACGGGACACAACTGCGTACCTGGCAGAGGTAACCCATAGGTCCGGCAAGATTTCTGCCAAGGCTTTCGCCAGGGAGCAGGAAGAGGGTTTTGGGGTAGGGCAGCAAAATGCCAGTGAAGCAGGCAAAAGAAAAGCCGGGTTTGAGCTGAAATATGACCATACAAAGAAAATTTCTTACACGGCAGGATACACCAGAGCAACAAACCTGACTACAAGTGCAGACCGAGATAGCGGTAAGTTAGGACTTCATTATAAAGAGAAACTTTATACTCTCTACTCAGGAGTAACGGCAGTTAACGATAGTTTAGAAGACGGGACAAGCAGCGCCAGTTATCAGGCAGTGCTGGGAGGTACAAGGAAAATGATGGGCGGCCGCTTAAAACTTAAATTTGAGCATAACCAATCTGCCCTTGAGAGATTTAACGAAAATACCGATTATCCGACAAGGACAATTCTAGGCGCTGATTTTACCCTCACAAAGGCTATAACATTCTTTGCGGCAGAAGAGTTTACAAACGGCAAAGACCAAAGGTCTCATGCAACAAGGCTTGGTATGAAGGCTACGCCTTGGAAGGGTATGGAGGCTACTACGGCTCTGGAGAACCTATACACAGAGTCAGAAGAAAGGCTAAGGTCTAACTTCGGACTTAAACAAACTCTGCAGTTTACTGATAAATTCAGCATTGACGCCTCTATTGATGATGCAAACACATTGGGAGATAAGAAAAAAGAAGCCTTCTATAATAACTATCCAACTGCGTCGGCCGGGACTGAGGACTTTACTGCCGGAAGCATTGGGGCAAACTACATTGAAAAGAACTGGGCGACTAGAAACAGAATTGAAACTCGCCATTCAGATTCGGAAAATAAAGTAGGTATCCACTCTACAATAAACGGGGAGCCTTGGAAATCCACTGGACTTGCCCTGACGATTAAAGGTTTTGATACTGAAACCAGCTCCGGTGTAGAAAAAAATCAAGGAGCAGTGGCAGGAAGTTTTGTATACCGCCCACTGGAGACAAAGGTAATTATCCTAACCAGGCTTGAGTATGTCGGTGAGGACCAA
Source organism: uncultured bacterium (assembly GCA_965371285.1). Taxonomy (GTDB): domain Bacteria; phylum Desulfobacterota; class GWC2-55-46; order GWC2-55-46; family DRQE01; genus CBDUXU01. The sequence continues at coordinate 4,810 of CBDUXU010000080.1, forward strand.
AGCGGCGGAGACTTCGAACTTGAAAGCCGTAAGGTTATAAGTAATATAAATGTTAACCATAAAGTTGACCGAATGATGCAAGTCAGCTACCAGTACGGACTTAAATATTCCAGAGAACGGATAGACGGCAAGATGTATGACGGCTACACAGACCTGATTGGCTTAGAACTTAGAAAAGACATAAACAAGAAGGTTGATTTTAGTCTTTATGGAAGCATGTTAAACACATGGGGCGCCAACCAGCATAAATATAATTCAGGTTTTTCGGTAGGATATAATGTAGATAAAAATATTTGGTTAAGTGTTGGTTATAACTTTAGCGGATTTGATGATAAAGACTTCGATGAAATATTCTATAGAGGTGAAGGGACATTCGTTAAATTCCGCATCAAGTTTGATAGGGATAGCGTGAAAGATGCAATAAAATGGCTGACCCAGGGCTGAGCCCTGGACGCAATTTAAGGTCTATGGTGGATATTAACTAGTATGTCGGCAAGTTTGAAAATGTTTCTGAAATAGAGTCCAACAGTGACTGTTACGGGTCACACCTGGCGTCAGGTTCCTAAGCGCCTTTGGCAGCGGCGAGTCCCCGCTGACAGTTTGTTCCATCAACTAGTATGTTGGCAATGTTTAAAAAAGTTTCTGAAATTGAGTCCAGGGGGCACCCCTGCTCAGTGGCAGGAGGAGCCGCCTTTTTTTGATATGTAGAGCTGGTGGTAGTCTTCTGCTTTATAAAACTGGGTAGCTTTTGTGACTTCTGTTACAATGGGGTTTGAGAAGACTTTTTTACTTTCCAGTTCTTCTATGCTTTGCTCGGCAATTTGTTTTTGCTGGTCGTTGTAATAGAAAATAGCAGATCGGTATTGGGTGCCGTAATCCGGTCCCTGAGAGTTTAGAGTGGTGGGGTTGTGGCATTTCCAGAGAGTGTAGAGAAGTTCTTTGTATGTCACTAAAGAGGGGTCAAATTCTATATATACGACCTCTGCGTGGCCTGTGGTTCCGGTGCAGACATCATGATAAGTAGGACCATTAGACGAGGCGAGAATAGGACCGCCAGAGTAGCCAACAAGGGTTTTGGTGACTCCTTTTATGTGGCGAAAGACCTCTTCTACGCCCCAGAAACAGCCTGCTCCGAACATGGCTAAGTCCTTATTTGTGGATTCTGTATTAGGTGCTTTTTGTTCCATTTTTATCCTTTATATTTCTTTCAACATTTTGTATTATTATCTCTAAGTTCTAGCCTCTGGTCAAGCAGATATAAAGTTTAGCTAGTTTTAAATAAAAAATTCAAAGGAAAATAACTTGAAAGCATATTTGGATATAATAAAAAATGTCAAAAAAAACGGTACTTTAAGGCCGTCCAGAACGGGAGTAGATACTTACGCAATAGCAGGAGTTATGTTTGAACATGACATGGCTGAAGGTTTCCCTCTGGTAACAACAAAGAAGGTTCCCTTTAGGTTAGTTTCCTCGGAGCTTGAGTTTTTTATAAAAGGTATTACGGATAAAGAATGGCTTAAAGAGAGGGATAACCATATTTGGGACGAGTGGTGCAGCCCCGATAAGGTTGCTTATGGCAATGATGAAGAGACAAAAAAGAAGATGTTAGATGAGAGAGAGTTAGGTCCCGTATATGGCTGGCAGTGGAGAAATTTTGGTAGTAATTATATGGGGTTTTATAACAAACCCAATGGCGACGGTGTTGACCAGCTTAAAAACCTTGTAGATACAATTAAAAGTGACCCTGATAACAGGCGCATGATTGTTTCTGCTTGGAATCCCAAGGACCAAAAACATATGGCCCTGCCACCATGTCATTACAGCTTTCAGGTGACGGTGATAGGTGGAAAGCTGAATTTAATGTGGAACCAGAGGTCAGTGGATGTAGCTCTAGGCCTGCCTTTTAATATTGCCAGTTACGGACTCCTCCTTCACCTTCTTGCAAAAGAGGCAGGACTTGGGGAAGGGCGTTTGGTAGGTTTCCTGGCAGATACTCATATTTACACGACCCACATGGACGGTTTAAAGGAGCAGCTAAAGAGAAAACCTGCTCCTCTTCCTACTATTAAAACTAACAACTTTAAATCAATCTTTGATTGGAAATATACTGATTCCAGCGTAAGTAATTACAAATCCCATCCTGCTATTAAATTTGAAGTGGCAGTATAAACATTATGAAAGAAATTATAATTATTGTTGCCATAGCAAATTTGGGCATGAAAAAAAACGGTAATGTTATTGGAAAGGATAACGACATTCCCTGGCATATAAGCGAAGACCTTAAAAGGTTTAAAACCCTAACTATGGGCCATACTGTAATAATGGGTAGAAATACTTATGAGTCAATTCCTGAAAATGTCAGGCCACTTCCCGGCAGAAAAAATATTGTAATAACATCTGACAGAGAATACTGCGGTGAGGGGATAGAAACATTCTCTACATTAGGTTATGCACTTAAATCCAGGTTAGATGAAGAAAAAGTTTTTATAATCGGCGGAGCCAGGTTATATGAAGAGGCTCTGCCAATGGCAGACACCTTGGAGATAACAAAAGTCGAGGGCAAGTATGAAGGGGATGTGTTTTTCCCTGAGGTAAACTATGATGATTGGGTTTTAGTAGAAGAAGAAAAAGGGGAAGGTTTTTCATTTCTCACTTATAGAAGAAAATAGGAGAAAAGGTTTTCTAACTGTGCTTATCTCGTCCCTTTTATATTGATTAAGGGTTTTAACTGCATCTTTATTTCAATAAGGTCTTTTTGCAGTTCCATTATTTTAAAAATGTCCTTGTATGCCATAGGTGATTCATCTATGGTCTTTTTTGTCACTCTGGCAGTAATTCCCTTCATGCTCTTTTTAAATTCTTCTAAAGACAATTCTCGCCTGGATTTTTTTCTGCTATAAGCCCTGCCTGCTCCGTGGGCACTTGAATATAAGCCCTCAGCCGCACCTCTGCCTTCGGCAATAAACGAACCATCTTTCATATTTCCGGGAATCACAACCAGCATTCCTTTTTCTGCTTGTGTGGCACCTTTACGGTGTATCCATAATCCCTCTTTCAACTCTGCATGGTTATGCCTGCTGTTTATGAACTCCCCCGATTCAAGCCTAATTTTCGCCAAGGTATCTTTTTGCCCTAAAAGTCTTTCTATTACTTTTACTACTTCATGGAGCATGTTTTTTCTGTTTTCAAATGCAAAGTTTAAGACGAAATTCATGTCTTTAATGTAGTTTTTGCCCTCGCGAGAGTCTGCTTTAAAGCCGTAGTGTCCTTCCGACGGCTTGTTGCCTGGGGCGGCAAGAGCCATGTAGTGAGAGGCTACAGAATGGCCGAAACCACGGGAACCTGAGTGTACAACTATCCATATATTAGAGTCAGTATCATAGTCTATTTCTATAAAATGATTTCCCGAGCCAAGGGTACCAAGCTGCTTTAACACTCCTTTTTCAAGCAGCTCATCAACTACTTTTGTCCTGCCTATATGTTCATAATTCCAATCATATTTTTGCTCCCTATAGTCACGGCCCAAACCCACTGCGATTGTTCTATAAATTTCTTTTTCTATTTCAGCTTCATGGTCTAGGATTGTTTTTTTATCGAAGGATGTTTTTAAGGCGCATACCCCGCAGCCAATATCATAGCCAACCCACGAAGGGTATACAAAGTTTTTGGTGGCTAGCACGCCGCCTATTGGCAGAGAATATCCCACATGGGCATCAGGCATAAGGGCTCCTCTAACTACTGACGGCTCTTCCATGGCAGAATTAAACTGCTCCATTACTTTATCTTCAACATCTTCTGCGTAAATTTTAGATTTTTTTTTCATGAGAAGTTTTTAGTTATAGACCTTGCGACGTGTCTTCCTTAGTAACCTATCTCAGAGTGTTTTCTTGCTAATCCTGTTCTAACGCAAGCGTCAATTACTGCCGTAGATACTTTATCTGCCATGTG
>CBDUXU010000081.1:0-8660 GCA_965371285.1 uncultured bacterium
TGTTTACTCTCTTTTCATCTTTTGGTTTTATAGCTATTCTCTCTTATTTTTTTATAAAGAGAGCCTTAAAACCTCTAAGCAGTTTGGCAGAGAAGTCCTCTAAGTATCTCTCCGGCGACCTGTCTGTTAGGTTTGACGGTGAAATTGAAGGAGATATTGGTTATATCTCTAAGGCTTTAAATAAAGCCAGGGAGGGCTCCGCCCGAGGCGGAGGAGAGGCCGAGCCTCCTGCAACTTCTAAAGGCGATATAGGTTATTATAAGATAAGCCATATGGCAGCCTTAAATAATATCATTACTCTGGCCGGGAGGTCTGTTTCAGAGTTTGAATTTTATAATAAGGCTATTGAGGAAACAATAATGGCTACAAATGCATTTGCCGGCGCTGTTTATATGATTAACTTCGAGAAAATTGAACTCAAGGTTTCTAAAGGTTTTAAAGGTACATTTTTTGAAGATGCTGCCCAGCTTCCCGTAGAAGGCCGCCACGACGGGTCAGACCTGTCGAGGGTTGTAAAAGTTTATAGTGATTTAGCAATGCTCTCCGGTACTAAGTATAGAGGGCTGCTTGATGGCCAGGGTGTTAAGTCCCTGGTATGTGCGCCTATACTCAGAGGGGACTCCGTTATAGGTTACTTTGACATAGCATTTACAGACCCTGGGGAAGCAGAGAAACATGTGCCTTTTATTGAAGCAGTTGCCCTCAGTATTGGAGTTGTTGTTGGTTACACCGAGTTATTCCTGGAGGCTCACGGGGTCAGAAGGTTTTTAGAAAGATTGTTTGACCAACAGCCAATGGGTATGGCAATATTTGATAGTAGTGGCAGGTGTAGTATGGCAAATACGAGGCTTAAAAACATTTTTGGCTGCTCCCCTGGCTGTGAAATTGCAGGCAGATATTCTTATTTAAATGACGAAAATTTTGTTAGTTCCGGCTTTTTAGACAATATAAATAAAACTTTCAGTGGAGAGACCAGCGAGTTGGAACATGAGTATAATCCTTCACTGGCAAAGGGTTTTGGTTTTTTAGGTGCACCTGTAAAAGTTATAATAAAGTCACTTCCTCTATATGATTCTTCAGGTAACATAGAAAATGTGATGTTGACATTTTCTGATTCTGATTTGAAAGGCAACGGGAGTAAGTAGTTCATAATGAAAAAATTTTTCAATTCACTTTCCATATCAAATAAAATAGCGGTCATATTCTTGGTATTTTTTGTAATGATGGGTATAGGCGGCTCTGTCGGCCTGTATAATACTGTGAGGATGGGCCAAGTTACTGAGAGCCTCTACGAAGAGTATTTCCAGCGCTCCGGCGTTTTAGATAATTTGGAGAGTGAATTTCTCAGCGAAAGAGAAGATGTATTCTATCATGTTATTGTTGTGGGGAAGTCTTCCAAAGGTTTTATACAAGAGTCAATTGCTGCAAGGAATAAAAGAATTTTAGAACTTTTAGATGACTTTAAAGCCCTTGGCCTCGATGGTGACAGGGAGATGCAATATTATAAACTTCGTAAAAGTCTGGATGATTACAGACAAACAAGCGGAAAAGTTATTGCCCTTTCTATAAAAGGGGAAAAAGATGAAGCTCTTAAAAAAATAAGAAAAGAGGGAAGCGCTAGCTTTAAAAAAGCTCTTGAAGATTTGAAGGTAATGCTTTCCTATGAAGAAGCCGGTGCTTACAGCGCTTTTAAGGAGAGTAAATATCTCTCCGGAATTATCATAAATGTTACTCTGCTTTTCACTTTTCTTGCAATAGTTGCAGCGGGAGTTCTTTGGGTTATTGCTACCAGGTCTATTGTAAGACCTATTTTAGAAGTTGAAGGTTCTGCAAAACTCATGGCAGCAGGTGACCTGAAACAAAGGGCCAAGGTCCTCTCAGGTGACGAACTGGGCAGGCTTGCTGAAGAGTTTAACCATATGGCCGAGAGTTTGGAAGAACATTACGAAAATTTAGAGAAAAAGGTAAACGAAAGAACAGAAGAGTTAAGGATTGCAAATGATGAACTCTATAGCAGTAAGGTTGAATTAGAAGAAAAAAATGAAGAACTGGCAAGTGCAAGCAGGCTTAAAAGCCAGTTTCTTGCCAATGTAAGCCACGAATTACGCACCCCCCTAAACTCCATAATAGGTTTCTCGGAACTGCTCCAAGAGAAAGCCTTCGGAGAGCTTAATGACAAACAATCTCAATATGTAAAATATGTTCACAGCAGCGGCGAACACCTGCTTCTTCTTATTAATAATATTTTAGATTTATCAAAGATTGAAGCAGGAAGGATGGAGCTGACCCTCGATGAGATTACCTTAACGGAGCTTATAGAAGAAGTGGTTGCAACAATTGTACCCCTTGCCGACAAGAGGTTTATAAAAATAAAGGTACAAACTTCAACTGCCTCGCCAATTATTAGGGCTGACAAGCCAAAGCTGAAGCAAATTCTTATAAACCTGCTTTCCAATGCAGTTAAATTTAATGTAGACAAGGGTACCATTGATGTAGGGTGGCATATAACCGAGGAGCTTCATGACATGAAGATGAATAAGATGTTGTCCCTGGTGATAACTGACTCGGGAATAGGCATAAGAAAAGAAGACATGGGGCGTTTATTTAAGGAGTTTGAGCAGCTTGACCCTACTGTCACAAGAGAACATGGCGGTACGGGGCTGGGACTGTCTCTTACTAAAAAACTAACAGAGCTTCACGGAGGCAGGATACTTGTAGAAAGTGAATATGGTAAAGGCTGCAAGTTTACAGTAAAAATCCCGCAATTTGTAGATAAAATTAGTCTTCCTGCAGCAAACTCTCAGGAGTACTCGGAAACTGTAGAAACTGTAAAAAGCGAGGATGCTCCGGCAGCTAGCGGAGTCAAACCTCTGGTTTTGGTAGCAGGAGAGAGTGGAGACATTAACCAACTTATTGAAATATACATAGGAACGGATTTGTACGAAGTTATGATTGCCAGTGACGGAGAGGAGGTCCTTAAGCTTGCCCGCGAGCATAAACCATTTGCAATTGTAATGGGGGTAGCCTTACAAAAAAAAGACGGCTGGGAAGTTCTTCGCGAACTGAAAGATGACCCGGAAACATCGAACATTGAGATAGTCATGATTTCCTCTTCTGACAATAAAGAGTTAGGTTTTGCATTAGGCGCCATTGATTATTTGGTTAAACCGGTAAGTAAGGAAAAACTTTTAGATGTTTTAAGCAGGGTGCACTTTTCAGCCAACCTTTTGAAAAAAAAGGATGGGAATACAAAGGTTTTAGTCGTTGATGATGAACCTCAGGTTTTAGACCTTATGGAAGATATTCTCACCAGTGAGGGGTTAGAGGTAATAACGGCTGATGGAGGTGAGAAGGCCATTGAGATGGCTACCAGCGAAGAGCCTGATTTAATTGTCCTGGATTTAATGATGCCTGAGACAAGCGGTTTTGAAGTTGTGGACAGGCTTAAAAAGAATTTTAAAACCCGCAATATCCCTATCGTAATTTTTACTGCCAAAGACCTGACAGAAGAAGATAAAAACAGGCTTCAGGGGCAGATACAAAAGGTAATACAAAAAGCCGGGTTTACAAATGAAGACCTCCTTAGTGAAGTAACTCTTTTGGAAATGTCGGGGCATGAGCAGTCTAACATGGTTGATGTTGTGACAAAACTTTTTAATAGAAGGTATTTTGATGTTTCTCTTTATAGGGAAATTGCCAGGAGCAACAGGTATGGTGACCATTTTTCCACTATGGTGGTTGATATTGATAACTTTAAAAAATTCAATAATCATTACGGAAGACATGAAGGTGATATTGTATTAAGTGAAATTGCGAACATGCTGGTATGCAGTTTTAGAAAGCTCGACATAGTAACTCGCTATGGCGGTGATGAGTTTGCCATAATTATGCCCGGTACTAAAAAATCAAATGCAGTGACTGTTGGAGAAAAGGTGAGAGACATGATTGCAGGGCACAGTTTCCCTGTTAACGGGGAAACTGTCTCACTCACTGCAAGTATTGCCATAATGTCTTGCCCTACTGATGGTAGAGACCGTATAGGAGAAAGACTTTTAAATAAAGCAAAAGAAGCTTATCTTAGCGGAGGAAACAGCATAACAATAGTAGGAGGAAGTTAGTTGGCAGGGGGGGGGAGTTATAAAATACTCATTGTAGAAGACAACGAGATGAACATGGCTCTTGTAGGTGAAATATTGTCTATGAAGAGTTATGAGACCCTGGAAGCAGAAAACGGCAGAGAAGGCGTTGAGATGGCTTTGGAATTCCTCCCCGATTTAATATTAATGGATATTAACCTGCCGGAGATGGACGGTATAACAGCCATGAAAAAAATTAAAAGCGATAAAATTTCCTGCCATATTCCTATTATTGCCCTTACCGCTTCCGCTATGAAGGGAGATGAGGATAAGCTTGTAGAGCAAGGTTTTGACGGTTATGTAGGTAAACCTGTAAATGTGAAGTCCTTATTGGAAGAAGTGGATAAAACATTAAAGGGGATAACTGCAAGTTAGCTTGCCGGTTTGCCCTGGGTTTCTTTTTTTAATTCTTTTAAAAGATTGTTAGCCTCATTATTTAATCCTTTATCTTCTGACCTATGTCCGAACCTTATATTTATGTAAAATTCCGTAAGTTCGTCCACTTTTTCCATGTGACACCTCTTGGCAAATTCCAGCGGCGTTTCTGATTCTTTTCTTTTCAGCCCCCTCCTGTCTAATAAACTTAACATCTGCAAATAGAACAGCGGAGTTTTTAGGTGTGGCTTGTTTTTTCTTTTTTTAATTAAAAATAAAATTGCAGCTAATAAGATAAATAAAACTGCAACTCCTAGGAAAATTACATCAGAGTTTTTTGGTTTAGATTTTAGTAAGTCCTCAAGTGCAGTTTTGAGGTTTCTAGCCTGAGATTCCATGTTGGTTGCCATAGTCATTTGGTCATCAGAGGTGAAGTTAATTACATATCTTATCCATTTCATTTGCAATGAGTCCAGATAGAGGTTAAATGTGGTAGTAGTGGCAGGCAGGGTAGAGGGGACCGGCGGTGTGGGGTCAACTGTAATCCACCTCCCTCTATTGTCTTCCTTCTCTGGTTCTATAAAGGCTTCTACCCAGCTGTGGGCGTCTCTCTGCCTCACTATGTAGTAACTGCCGTATTCGTTCCACTCTCCTTCAAAAAAGCCTGTGGCAAGTCTGGCAGGTATCCCAATTGTGCGAAGCATTATGGTAAGTGCAGTGGAGAATTGCTCGCAATAACCTTCTTTTGTGTAAAATAGAAAGTCATGGAGAGGGGTTTGGCCGCCACCTGTCTTTGGGTCGAGGGTGTAAGAGTATTCTTTTTTGAGAAAGCCCTCCAGTACAGCTATTTTATTTAATGTATTTTTCTCCTTACCCACTACCTCTATGGTGAGGTTTTTTATTTTCTCAAAACCTTGCGGTACGGCTAGATATTCACCTACATCCTCGGCCCCCTTGGGAGTGGAGCTGGGGTTAGACCAAGCTGTGTATTGAATTTTATTATAGGGTGCACGGGAGAGTTGTACCGTGTTAGATTCTGACCTCCAGAGGGAGCGAAACTTGCCTTCAAAAGACTGGGGATAGCTTATTGCAAAAATAACCGGCGTAGATAGCGGTTCAAGTAAAATTTTATGTTCAATTGCACCCCTATCTCTTTTTGTTATGTCAAACCTGCCGTCGGTTTTTTTTGTATATACCTTGTCCCGAGAATCTTTAATCCATTTGTCGTCTTTATATGTTTTAAATGTTTTTCCTCTGAGATAGAACGGGTGTTTTTTTATTTTCTTTTTGTTAAGTTCATCAATTTCTATTCTCATTACAATAGTGTTATCTAGTTTTACGCTGCCGATTTCTCCAAGGTCCACTTCATCTGCAAAGCCGGAGACTTTGATTGTATTCATATTATCCCTATGCATCAAACCGATACCCATGCGGGGTATAATAAAAAAAAGTGACAGGGTTATGGCAATTGATATGAATGTGACGATTACCGTGCCTGTGAAAAAAGTGCTGTTAAACATACCGGGGGGCAGAGGGGGTGGAGATTTTTTTGGGGTAGATTTATCGTAGTGCTGCTTCCAGTCTTGTTCTATGTTGAAAAGAACCATGGTCCATATAGCGCATATTGTAAAAAGAGATAGTACGGCAAAAAACAGAGGGCTTACAGTGGATGCAGAAGCGCTAAGAAGCTGAAAAAAAACTAACATGGACAAAAGCATATAGTCTGTCCTGTTATTGAGGTCAAAAAGTTTTATTATAGCAAGGGCGGTTATAAACCTTGCTGCCGCTCCTATTAGAGACTGTGTGATGACCAAATAGTCGGCAAAAAATAGTGCAAGAAGTACTACTGATAGAATATTGAGAAGATGAGGCACTATTTTTACATCAGGTTTGTATATTTTAAAAATGAGGCTGGTGATTGTCATAAGGGAGGCAAATAGCACAAAAAGTATTGATACCTCTTCTACCAGAGCTATGGCCAGGAGGCCTGTTAGAGCCATGAGGTAGATACTTATGTTCATGTATGTAGAGAATTTCATGGTCTGGTTTTAGTTACTTTCTACTGTTACAACGGCTTGGCTGCCACCACTGCTACTTGGGAATGGTTTAATCAAAGCAAGTTCTTTGAGTATTTTATCTCTGTTATTTTCACTTATATTTGGTTTTATGGTAGAGCCGAGGGTGGTCAGACCTACTGAGAAGCCCAGGCTAAAGAAGTGTTCTGCCAGAGACGCTGCCTCATCTACTGATGTTTCAAACTTTTCATTTAAGTCATTATCGCCACCGTAATTTTTGAAATTTATAATAACCTCCCTTTCACTATCTTTTGTGAACTCCCTCTGCATCAAGGTGCCGCTTTTTGCAGAGCTCTTCCAGTCAATATGCCTGGAGTCATCTTCGGGCCTGTGCTGCCTTGCGCCGAAGAGGTCTCCGCCAAAGCCTTTTTTATTTGATACTGTCTGGCCTAAAAATGATCCGTTGTAGTTTCCTTCTACTTCTCTGGGAGTTATGGCAGGATAAACCAGCACCTCCATTGGAATATCTATGGTTTTAGTTTTTGTAAAGAGGCCAAAGGGGAACCTGGTTGAGAGGCTTACTCCCTCTAATTGGTGGAGGCCTCTTCTTAAAAACCTGTACTCAGCCCGGAGGGTTTTATTTGACAGGTTGTCTATTTTTACAATGTAAGTGCCTGTTCCTTCTACTCCTCCCGGGTCTTCTGCTTCAGACTCTTTCAGGGTAAGAGAGTAGGAGGGGATTTTTTTCTTAATGTTAGTTACTTCGTATATTATTTTTACAGGTTCGCCCTTAAAGATACTTCCCTGAGGTTGTCTTTTTATAATAACTTTTCTAAGTGTTGATTCACTCATAATGCCTGAGATAATTATAATAGAAAGAAGCATTGCTACAATGAGATATAAAAGATTGTTCCCTGTGTTGATTGCTGCAAAACCTATGAGTATAAGTATTGCAACATACCTTTTTCCCTCATAGGTGAAACTAAGTGTGCGAGGAAGGCGGAAAACTCCTTTATGTTTTTTTTTATTAGGGTTTTGCCCTGCCTCTTTGCCGAAAAGTTTTGCGGTAAGCATTATAAGCCAGGGGAAGGGTGCTGAAAGTATGGCTGGTCTTAGATTCATAAGTTTTTTATGTGATTAGGATTTTTTGAAATTAAAAAAAAGTAAGAAAATTAAATTGGCAATCATTAAATAGGCACTCTCAGCTCGTCAAGTATTTCTTCTATTATTAACTCGGCGCTTTGGCTGCCGCCTTGTCTTGATGTACCGCTCTCTGATTTTGTAACTATCCTATGAGCAAGAGTTGGGACTGCCAGTGTTTTTATATCATCAGGCAGTGCGTAGTCCCTGCCCTTTACTATTGCCAGAGCTTTCACTACTGCTGCAAAGCTTATGCTTGCCCTGGGGCTTGCGCCAAGCAGCACATCACTGCGGCTGCGGGTCCTGCCAACAATTTCTATTATATATTTGAGCAGCTCTTCATCTATCTCCACTTTACCTGCAGCTTCTTGAATTTTTATTAACTCTGCACTGCTTATTACAGAGGTCGGTTTTTCCCGGTTATTAGTTTTTTCATTTAAGAGGCTTCTTTCTGTTTCCTCGTCGGGATAACCAATGGCAATTCTCATCGTGAACCTGTCGAGCTGGCTCTCGGGGAGGGGAAAGGTTCCGGCAAACTCAATTGGGTTTTGAGTGGCAATTAACATAAAGGGCTCGGGTAGGTAGTGAGTCTTATTATCTAAGGAAACTTGCCTTTCACTCATAGCTTCAAGGAGGGCGCTCTGGGTTTTTGGCGTAGCCCTGTTGATCTCATCTGCCAACACGATGTTGGAAAATATAGGTCCCTTTTTGAACTCAAAATCGTGGTTTGTCTGGTTAAATATTGTAACCCCTATTACATCTGAGGGAAGCAGGTCGCTGGTGAACTGAATTCTGGAAAACTCTGCGCTAATGCTGGTGGCAATGGAGTGGGCTAAGGTGGTTTTACCGACCCCGGGGGCGTCTTCTATGAGAAGGTGACCTTTGGCTAAAAGGGTTGCAATGGCAAGTTCTATAACAGAATCTTTGCCTTTTATGGACTTTTTTATGTTCTTTTTCAGGGATTCTACTAAGTTATATATGGCTGTTTTTTCCA
>CBDUXU010000082.1:0-8550 GCA_965371285.1 uncultured bacterium
AAAATAGACTAAAGCTGAAAGTATTTAAGCTGAAGTTATCACCAGATACTCTAGAGTTAAGAGTTATTGAACAACTTCTTAAAGTTCCTCACGGTAGCCTTAATGATTTTTTTAAATAGATATAAAGCACATATTGAGATGTTAATACCTAAAGAAGCTGTTATATAAAAAAAGGACAGGCAAATTGCCTGTCCTTTTAAGTAGTTAATATATTTGTCTAATCTATAGAATTAACAATTTGTCTCTTCCATAACCTTGTCAATATGACCTTTTGCCCTCACATTTGACCATATTTTTTCAACTTTACCGTCCGCTCCAATAAGAACAGTTGACCTAATGATACCCATGGTTTTTTTTCCATACATATTTTTTTCACCAAATGCACCATATTTTGAAGCAATTTTCTTATCCGGGTCGGTAATTAGGGTGAAATTTAAGTTATGTTTATCCATAAACTTCTTATGAGATTCCAAACTGTCCGGACTGCTGCCAATAACTACTACACCTGCTTTTTTGAGTGACTTCAAATTATCACGGAAGTCTTGGGCCTGGACTGTTCAACCAGGGGTGCTGTCTTTTGGATAAAAGTACAGCACCACCCTTTTGCCTGAAAAGTCTTTCAAGCTGATTTTAGTCTCTTTGCCCTTCTCATCCAATGCCTGGGCAGTAAAAGCCGGTGCTTTGCTGCCCTGCTTTAAAGCTGTTGTCATTTAGATTTTCCCCTTTGATAAAATTTACTTAATACCAGAGTATAATACTCCATTAATTATTTTTGGTCAATTAAATTATATTTATTGGATATTTAAAGGGTTTTAGGTTGGTGCCCCCGGGTGGATTCGAACCACCGGCACATGGATTAGGAATCCATAGCTCTATCCTGCTGAGCTACGGGGGCAATAAAATGTCTTCCAGGGATGAGAATTATAGCACAATATTATTAATTATCACAAACAAAAGGGCAAAAAATCCTATATTCCATTGTTTGAAATTATTCAAACCTGGGATTATTTTAAATTCTTTATCCACCAGAGGTCCGGATGTAAGAATATTACAGATTTCTTTAGAGAACTATCTACAATCTGTAAATTAATAAACCTTATCTGATCCCTAAACCACTCATCAATGGGTGTCTTTTTTGTTGAAACTGTTTCTACAAGAAAACCACTCTTCTTTTTCTCTATAAGTTTTACTATTTTAAAACCGCTTTTATCCTCTAAAATATTTTTAAAAACGGTTCCCGTTTTCATTTTACTTACAAAATCTATCATGGGATTTTTTGCTGCACTCTTTTCAGCTACATGAACATATTTTTGTATTGCTTCAGACATGGGAACTTCTTTATTCTCATAAGTTATACTTAATTTGAATTTTTTATATTCTGCTCCGCTTAAGTCAGCCGCTTCTTTCAAGGTGCTGCCTTTGTCAATTAGAGACTTAGCCTTAACAATTTTATCTTGCTCAGTTTTATATAAACTTCTATCGTTTTTATAGGCATGGTTGAGTTTGCTTTTCAGTAACTTTGGTGCAAGGTATAGTTTGTTATAGGATTCTATGTCATCACCAAAAACAGCTTTGATTTTAAGGGACAAGTCCCTGTTCTCAACATTCTTGTCTAAGTCTGATGAGAAGTTTTTTAATTCTTCCCCGGTAACCTTAACACCTACAAGCTTGCCTATTTCAACTTCTAAGGCGTCATTTATAAGAATGGCAAGGGCTGTGCCTCTTTTGACATCATCACTCCCAAAAGTTTTTTCTAATTCGACTGCAAAAGAGATGTCACTCTCTTTTAAAAAAGAATCACCAATTAGAGCAACAAACTTGTCTTCTTTTGCGCACCCGTAAGACAGGGCTATTAAAAATGTGGAACAAATTAACAGTATTTTTTTTAACATGTTAAGAAATAAACTCCTTCTATATTTAATAATTTAGTAATGAAAAGACGCTTTGCGATTTTAATTTGTCCCTGCCCTTTAACTCATCTAACTCCACTATAAAAGCACACTCTACAATATTTCCTCCTAAATTCTCTACCAGCTCTACAACAGCCGCGGCTGTGCCGCCTGTAGCAAGGAGGTCGTCGGCAATTAACACATTCTGATGCGGTTCAATTGCATCTTCATGGATTTCTAATGTATCACTGCCGTATTCCAAATCATAAGTAACTTTTTTTGTTTTGTGGGGAAGTTTCCCCGGTTTCCTGACAAGGGCTATACCTGCGCCTAATTTATATGCCAAGGCAGCTCCAACTATAAAACCTCTTGCCTCCACTCCTACAACAATATCAATATTTTTGTCTATATATCTATGAGCCATTAAATCGACAACTCTTTGAAATGATAATTTATCTCTCCAAAGAGTTGTTATGTCTTTAAATAAAATTCCTTCTTTAGGGAAATCAGGAACATCCCTGATTATTTTTTTTAATTTCTCAGGCATATATAAAAACTCCTTTTATATTAATAACAAAAAAATAACTACCTCACAAATATTTCAGAAACTGATTAAAAACAGGGAGTCTCTGGAATTGCCCCACCGCAGGATTAAAAACAAACAAAGAAAATAACGGACTTACGCATACTTCAAAAAGCCATTAATAACAGGATGTCACCTAAAATTGCCCCACCGCAGGTGGCGCTAGGGCAGAAAGAATAATGGGTTCCTGCTCTTGTCGCCATCCCTGACTTCAAAGTGTGTGCTGTAGGTTGTTGCATTACCGGTTTTTCCTACCTTGGCAATGACCTTACCCCTGTTAACCTTATCGCCTTTTTTTACCATATTTAGTTCGTTGTAAGCATAAACAGTATAAAAATTACTTGGGTGTTTAATTATTACAAAGTTGCCAAGCCCCCTGCTCCCTGAGCTGGCAAAGGCAACCTCCCCTGATGCCGAAGCCTTAATAAGAGTGCCTTTTCGGGCAGAGATGTCTATACCCTGGTTCATTACATTGCCGTTCATGCCGTACTTCTTTATAACTTTGCCTTTTACAGGCCATGCAAACTTGCCCTTGTAAAAAGAAATTTTCTTGCTTCTTTTTACATTTTTTTTCTTAGCCGCCCTCTTATTGGAAGATTTTTTACTCTTGCTCCATTTTTTATTAGTTGTTTTACCCTTAGTCGGCGGTTTATAAGGAGTTATTCTTACAGCCCTCTTTACTCCCGGTATAAATATCTTATCGCCTATTTTTATATCAGTAGGGTCTTTAATATTGTTTAGTTCAGCAACATCTTGGATATCTACATCATAGACATAACAAATTCTCCATAAAGTCTGTCCCTTATCTACCCTATGATAGACTCCCCCCTTAGGTCCACAACTTGCAGATACAAATAAAACAAATATTAAAAGAATAAAAAATCTGCTTTTCATAAAAAGAATCACCCTGTTTAAGTATTGATATAAATTAAAATAGATACTTAACCAAAACAAATCCGCCAATAAGTATAACTGTAAAGACTATGGTTAAAATATTAAAATATTTATCTATAAAAACTTTAATCGATGCCCCGTATTTGTGGATTAGCCATGCCAGTATAAAAAATCTTGCGCTACGGCTTACAATGGATGCAAGGACGAATACAGGAAAATTTAAATTAAAAGCCCCTGCAGCAATTGTAAATACTTTGTAGGGAATAGGAGTAAACCCTGCCAAAAACACTGCTACTGCGTCGTACTCCTGATATAACATTTCAATTTGTTCATACTTGTGCTGAACTCCATACAACTCTATAATACCCATACCTACTGAATCCATAAAATAAACACCTATGCCGTAACCAAATATACCGCCAAGTACAGAGCCAACGGAGCATATAAGTGCAAAACGAAAAGACTTAAGAGGCAGAGCTACTGCCATGGCAACCAATAACACATCAGGGGGAATAGGAAAAAAGGAACTCTCTGTAAATGCAAATAAAAAAAGCGCATAAGGAGCTTGAGGAGTGTCTGCCCAAGCGAGCACCCAATCGTAAACTTTTTTAACTACTTTCAAATTATTAATCCTCTATTCACTTTCTCCGCCCCACCCTTTTCTGCCTACCAGTTTTACAAACTTAACATTACCTAGGTTTTCTTTTCTAACTCCCTTGGGAGTTTTAGTGAATCTGTAAAGTTCCTGGGCATCTTCTGTGCCAAAAGGAATAACAAGTCTTCCTCCGACCGCTAGCTGGTCAATATAGTTCTCCGGCACTGAATGGCCCCCTGCTGTAACTATTATTGCGTCATAGGGAGCAAATTCTTTCCACCCCAGAGTGCCGTCACCAATCTTTTCTATAATATTATTATACCCCAAAGACTGCAAAAGTTTCCTGGTAGCCGTGGCTAATTTATGTACCCTCTCGATTGTAAAAACTTTATCTACAATTTGAGAAAGAACCGCTGCCTGATAACCTGACCCTGTGCCTACTTCTAAAACTTTGTCCGTAGGTTTAAGGTTTAAAAGTTCAGTCATGTAGGCAACTATGTAAGGCTGGGAAATGGTTTGCCCGCCGCCGATGGGAAGAGGATAGTCGCTATAGGCCTGGGACCTGAGGGCCTCGGGCAAAAAGAGCTGCCTTGGAATATTTCCAAAGGCAGCTAAGACTTTTTTATTTTTAATCCCCCTGGCTTTGAGCTGAGTTTCTATCATCTTGTTTCTAACTCTCTCGAAACCATCTTTTGTCTTTGGAGTCGTGGAAACAGGAAGCGGCAAATTTATATTTTCCAATCTTTAAGCTTTTTTATGGCACTATGGTTTGTCATATCCAAATGTATGGGAGTGATGGATACGAAACCATTTTCAATTGCGTGGTAGTCTGCATCCTCGCCCCCTTCCCAATCTTCAATATCACCGGCTATCCAATAATACTTCCTGCCTCTGGGGTCGGTTTTTTCTATTACTGTGTCGCCAAAAGTCCTGCTCCCCTGTTTGGTTATTTTATAACCTTTAAGGTCGGTCACATTAGGCACGTTTACATTTAATAAAGTCTGTTTAGGCAGCGAGTTACCCATGACATAACTTACCAGTTTTTTTGCAAACTCTGCAGCATTTCTATAGTCGAAGTCATGAGTTAAATCCTCTGTAACTATTTTGCCCACCCCTGTGCCGGCAATAAGAGAGAGGGCGATAGAAGGTATTCCAAGCAGCACACCCTCTTTAGCTGCGCTAACTGTTCCTGAGTAAGATACATCTTCTCCCAGGTTGCCTCCCCTGTTTATGCCTGATACTATTATTTTGGGCTTTTTGGGCAGTATTGACCCTACGGCAAGACTTATGCAATCTGTAGGGGTTCCGTCAACAGCATACTTCCTGGTACCAATATTATCCACTCTAAGAGGCCTGTGGAGGGTCAGGGAGTGGCTGACGGCGCTTTGCTCCCTGTCCGGCGCTACAACATAAACTTCGCCTAGTGAGGACAATGCCTCATATAGAGCAATAATACCTAAAGAGTGAATTCCATCATCATTAGATACAAGTATAATATCCTTATTTGAGTCTTTTTCCATTAAATGTGTCCTTTCATAACCCTGAGCTAAAGCCTTCTATAGGATATAACAAAACCCTATAAGAATTCAACTACTTAGAGCGGGTTAGGAATACTTATCCTTTAAAAAACCTGGTAAATAAGTTAAAATGCACTCCAGAAAGGCTGTTATAGTAAATGTCGTTTGAATTTGATAAAAAAGAGTTCCTTCTCTCTATTGGCAGAACTGTCCTAACCTCTGTTATAGGCGGATATGTTTTCTTATCTTTGTTTCTATATGTAAAGCAAGATGAAATGATATTTTTAAAACCTAAGATTTCAATATCTGAAGTTGCTCAGATAAATGAATTTTATAAAGCCTCTACAGAAGAAATAGTCATAAAAACCCCTGATGGGGCTATTCTTCATGGTTGGCTAAACAAGGAAACAACTGATAAACCCACTCCCCTGGTTATTTATTTTGGCGGTAATGGTGAGGAACTCTCCACTGCCATACCGGATAAAAAACTCTACTTCGGTTACTCTCTGGCAGTAATTAATTACCGGGGTTATGGAATAAGCACCGGCAGCCCCAGCGAAGAGAACTTATATGAAGACTCACTTTTAATATATGATACCTTAACTAAAAGACCTGATATTGATAATACAAAAGTAGTTATTATGGGTAGAAGCCTTGGAAGCGCAGTTGCTACTTATCTCGCCACGCAAAGAAATTCTATTGGAGTTATTCTTGTTACACCATTTGACAGCGCTTTAAGTGTTGCCAGAGAGCTGCACCCTATTTTACCTATGAAACATATTTTAAAATACAAGTTTGATTCTGTTTCATTGGCCCCTGAGTTGAAAGTGCCGCTGCTTCTTATGGCGTCAAGCAATGACAAGATAATACCAATCAAACATGCTAAATTATTATATGATGCTTGGGGAAGTGAAATTAAAAAACCAAAAAAGGAAATGCTGACTTTCAATGGCAGTGGACACAATAATATTGCTCTTTCAAGAGATTACTGGTTAGAAATCGGCAAATTTCTAAAAACTTTATTATAGTTCTTTTATGTAAGGCTGCTTACATAAAATAGTCCACACTTTAAGATATAAATATTAATATGGAATTTGCAATACTCATACTGCTGGCTACCATATTTCTAGCCTACTCTAACGGAGCAAACGATAACTTTAAAGGAGTGGCGACTCTTTTTGGCAGCGGCACTGTAAATTACAGAACTGCAATCTGGTTTGCAACCATCACAACACTTGCTGGTAGTGTGGCAAGTTTTGTTTTAGGTACGGTGCTTGCAAAAAAGTTCTCCGGCAAGGGTCTGGTCCCTTTTGAGGTTTACTCCTCGCCTGAATTTATTTTAGCCGTGGCACTGGGAGCGGCAGTTACTGTAATACTTGCTACTTTTATCGGGTTTCCAATTTCAACTACCCAGAGTTTAGTTGGAGCCCTGCTTGGCGCGGGAGTTATGTCAGTCGGGATGGCAGTTGATTTTGCTGCCTTGAATAAAAGCTTTTTTATCCCCCTTCTTGTCAGTCCCCTCATTGCATTTGTTTTAAGCGGTCTTCTTTACATGGCCTTTAAAATAATAAGGAAAACTTGCGGACTAAAAAAAGAGTGGTGCCTTTGCGCCGGCAAATCCATAAAGACTGTCCCCTCTATGGAGTCTGCATCGCTGCTATCTTTTAAGTCTGCTTCTCTATCTGACCTCACGCCGGATATTTCTATTGATGAATTTGATAATTGTTATCAAAGGTACGAAGGCAGGTTTTGGGGAATCAGCCTCCAGAAGCTTTTGGACTGGGCTCACTTTTTAAGCGCAGGGGCAGTTAGTTTTGCCCGCGGCCTTAATGACACTCCAAAGATTATAGGGCTGCTTTTAATTGTCCAGGCCTTTGATATAAAGTACGGAATGGTAGGAGTTGCCATTGCCATAGCAATCGGTGGGTTAATGAATGCAAAAAAAGTAGCCCTGACTATGAGTAAAAAAATAACTCCAATGACCCACGGTCAGGGTTTCACGGCTAACCTAGTTACTGCTTTTCTTGTAATAGTTGCCAGTAAGTTTGGCGTTCCCGTATCTACAACCCATGTTTCCGTGGGGTCAATCTTTTCCATAGGAGCGGTTAGCGGCAGGGCCAATCCCAGAGTAATTAGAGATATATTAGCTTCCTGGCTGCTAACCCTCCCTATTGCAGCCCTCCTAAGCGCTTCAGTTTATTTTTTAGCCACTTAAAAAGCGGTTCCACCGCCGGGACTCCTGTAGCGGAGCTATTTTCTTGTAATAACAAAGAAAAAATCACTTTACAAATATTCCACAAAGCTTTTAACAGTCAGATGCCACCGAAATTCCCGTAGCGGAGCTACAAATCAAATCCTTGCATTTTCTGCTCCGAAAAGTATAATGTAGTCACAAATTTGAGATATATATAGGAGAAATAAATGACAACAATCATTGATATAATTGCAAGAGAAATTCTGGATTCAAGAGGAAACCCCACAGTAGAAGTGGATGTAATTTTGGAAGGAGGCTACATGGGACGGGCCGCTGTTCCCTCGGGAGCTTCTACGGGAAAACTTGAGGCAGTTGAGCTTCGTGACGGCGATAAAAAAAGATATTTAGGAAAAGGCGTATTAAAGGCAGTTAGAAATGTTGAAGAGAAAATCTGCCCTGCCCTTGTAGGATTCGATGCAATTGACCAAACTCTTATAGACCAGGTGATGATTGAACTGGACGGAACAAAAAACAAATCCAAACTTGGAGCTAATGCAATATTGGGAGTTTCTCTGGCAGTGGCAAAGGCAGCCAGTGAGGCGTCCATACTTCCCCTATATAGGTACATTGGGGGCACAGGGGCGGTTACCCTTCCCGTACCAATGATGAACATTATTAACGGCGGCTCTCATGCAGACAACAACTTAGACATTCAAGAGTTTATGATTGTTCCCCACGGAGCTGACACCTTTAGCGACTCCCTCAGAATGGGTGTTGAAGTGTTTCACAATTTAAAAGCAATCTTAAATAAAAAAGGTTTGGCTACCTCTGTTGGCGACGAAGGCGGTTTTGCACCAAACCTTAAATCCAACAAGCAG
>CBDUXU010000083.1:0-8372 GCA_965371285.1 uncultured bacterium
ATTGAAAATTATAAGGTTTGAATATAAAGGGGCAGTTTCAGCGGGTATTATAGAAGATGACTTAGTTTATAGTTTTGAGTTAGATGAGAAGTTTACCCTGACTCCTACAGACTTTTCGGGGCTTAAAAACCCCTTTGCCATAAAAAAATATGGCGAAGGTTTGCGCTTGAAGGATGTAAAAATTCTAACACCTGTAATGCCTTCTAAGGTTATAGCAATTGGTTTAAACTATAAGGCTCACGCAGCGGAGTTCGGTAAAGACCTGCCAGAGGAGCCAATGCTTATTTTAAAACCTCCAACAGCTATAATAGCTAATGGCGATGATATAATACTTCCTGACGAATCGGTTACCCACAGGGTTGACTTTGAAGGGGAGCTTGCAATTGTTGTTTCTAAAAAGTGTAGGCATATAACCATAGATGAAGCAGAAGACCACATACTCGGTTACACTTGTTTTAACGATGTTACAGCAAGAGACCTTCAGAAAAAAGATGTTCAATATACAAGAGCCAAGGGTTTTGATACCTTTGCTCCCTTTGGACCTGTTATAGAAACAGAGTTAAAAGACCCGACAAATGTAAAAATAGAAACCTACCTTAATGGAGAGCTGAAACAAGAAAGTTCTACAAGTGATATGGTTTTCGATGTTTATGAAATAATAAGTTTTGTGTCATCAGTTATGACTTTATATCCGGGAGATATTATTGCAACAGGCACCCCCTCGGGGGTATCCAAGATGAAATCCGGAGATGAGGTAGAAGTAAGAATAGAGGGCATAGGCAGCTTAATTAACAATGTAATACAACCAGCGTGACCGGCGAGTCGCCGGAGACGGTTCTAGCTTAATCTGGCTGTAGGTGTTTCTCTTTTTTTCTTTGTCATTGCGAGCAACGGAGGCACATAGTGGCGTAGATAGCCGCAAGGCTTTTAGCGTGGCAATCTAGTTTTTTTAATATGCAATACTTTAAATAATAAAATAGATATAAAAAATATAAAAACAATAACAAGGAGAATTAAAATTAAATGGCAGATCATTATGTACAGAGTCTTTTTGCAGACAGGATAGGCGGAGACAAATTCGGGAAAGACACTACAATATATAAGTTTGAGAAAATTAAAAGAGCAAAAAACGCTGCAAAAGAAGCTCACCCTGATACAGAGATATTTGACTTTGGCGTAGGAGAGCCGGACGAGATGGCTTTTCCAATGGTCGTGGAAGCCCTAAAAATTGAGTGCGAAAAGTCTGAGAACAGACCTTATGCAGATAACGGAATCAGAGAGTTAAAAGTAGCTGCAGCAGATTATATGAAAAATGTCTTTGGAGTTGACGGCATAGATCCAGATACTGAAGTTGTTCATTCTATTGGTTCAAAACCTGCTTTAGCTATGTTTCCTGATATTTTCATTAATAAGGGAGATAAAATTTTAATGACCACTCCAGGGTATCCAGTAATGGCAACCCACACTGAGTGGCATGGCGGTAAGGTTGTTGATTTGCCGCTAGAGGAGAAGAATAATTTCCTCCCAGACCTGGATGCTATCAAAGAAGCAGATTTAAAAAAAGCCAAACTGCTTTATCTTAACTATCCTAACAACCCAACAGGTGCAGTTGCTACAAAGGAGTTTTTTGAAAAGGTTGTTAAGTTTGCAAAGAAAAACGAACTTATTGTCGTCCATGACGCAGCCTACGCGGCTCTTACTTTTGATAAACCGCTTAGTTTTTTATCCGTCCCCGGTGCTAAGGAAGTAGGGGTTGAGATGCATTCATTCTCTAAGGCATTTAATATGACCGGATGGAGACTTGCTTTCTTAGTAGGAGGGGAGAAAATAATAAACGCCTTTGCCCATGTAAAAGACAATTATGATTCAGGGCAGTTTATTGCAATTCAAAAGGCAGGCATCTATGCACTGGAACATCCTGAGATTACTGAGAAAATTTCTGCAAAGTATAAAAGAAGACTGGAGCTTTTGGTAGAAACACTAAAAGATGCAGGTTTTGAAGCTACTATGCCTGCAGGTTCCTTTTATCTCTACACTAAAGCCCCTGTTGGAGCAAAAGGCGGAGTTAAGCTGGGCAGCGGAGAAGCTGCTTCTCAGTACCTTATTAAAGAAGCTCAAATCTCTACTGTACCTTGGGACAACTGCGGAGCCTTTCTAAGGTTTTCTGCCACTTTTGCAGCGGCAGGCGAAGATGAAGAAAGAAGAGTTATAGAGGAAACTGGAGCTAGGTTAAAGGCGCTGGAGCTGGAGTTTTAAACTAAGAGGTATTTATGGCAGATAATATTTTTATTTCCATAGGTTCTAACCTCGATGACCCCCTTAGTAACTGCAGGGAAGTCATAAAAAGGTTGGAGTCCATACCACTGCTTAAAGTTTTAAAGGTTTCATCTTTTTATGAGACAGAACCTTGGGGAGTAATAGATGAGCAGGATAATTATATAAATTTTGCTATAGAGTTAGAGACAGACCTCTCTCCTAATAAACTACTTGTCATCTTAAAAGGTATGGAGGTTGCTATGGGTAGGGAGAGCAGCGGCAAGTGGGAGGCTCGTTTAATTGATTTAGATATTATTTTCTATGGAACCACTGTCTTGGAAAGTCCTATGTTGACCATCCCCCATCCCTATTGTCACCAGAGAAGATTTGTATTAGAACCTCTCTCGGAGATAGCCCCGGATTTTGTCCACCCACTTATGGGATGCACGGTGTCAGAACTCCTCGGCCGCCTGGGTGATGACTCAATGTGTAATAAACTTGCGGGAGATTAAACCCTATTTATGCGTATTATAATATTAATGATATATGCAGCACTTGGTTATGCTGTTTATGTATTTGTAAGAGGATATTTCTCTAACAGCGAAGCTGAGAGGCGCGGCGGCGGGGTCCCTAAGGGAGGCGGCGAGAGCTCCAAAATGGTGGAATGTTCGCAGTGCGGTACTATGATACCTCTTAGTCACTCTAAAAGTAGACCTCACTCCGGCGAGACGGTTTATTTTTGCAGTGATGTGTGTTTGGAAAAGGGCCGTTAATATCAGGAATTATTGCAAGTGCCCATTGGCGGCAGGACGGCATAAAATTCAGGAAAAAATAACTAAAATCTGTTATTATTCCCTTTTATATTAAGAAATAGTCATAATTTGACTTATGGAGAATTAATGAAAAAAGCCTTACCAAAAGCAAAAAATATCGGCGTAGTTGTCAAAATTGGCAATGAAAAGGCAATTAAACTTGCCGATGAATTGGCCGATTGGCTTGGAGAAAAAGGTTTTAAAATTTACGGCGAACCTGGGCTGGCCGATGACTGCAGGTTTATAACATCTGTTGAATCAGAGAAGTTAAGAGATTCAATCGATATGCTTCTTATACTTGGAGGAGACGGGACTATGCTCTACGGGGCAAGGCTTCTTGGCGGCAAGAAAATTCCTCTCCTGGGCATAAACCTCGGGGGGCTTGGTTTTCTGACCGCCTCCGGCGCCGGCGATGTTTATATAGTTTTAGAGAAATTCATAGATGGCCAGCTTCAAGTTGAAGAGAGAATGATGTTGGATGTTGAAGTGGTCCGCAATAATGAAGTGGTGGCAGAGTACAAGGCTCTTAACGACGTGGTTATTAAGGCAACTATCGCAAGACTAATTTGCCTAGATGTTATGGTTGATAAAGAGTTTGTTGCCAAGTACCGCGCCGACGGTATGATAGTCGCAACACCTAGCGGGAGTACTGCTTACTCGC
Organism: uncultured bacterium; assembly: GCA_965371285.1. Classification (GTDB taxonomy): domain Bacteria; phylum Desulfobacterota; class GWC2-55-46; order GWC2-55-46; family DRQE01; genus CBDUXU01. Next base: position 3,730 of record CBDUXU010000083.1, read on the forward strand.
TCTCTGCCGATGGCCCAATACTCTATCCCACAATAGATTCTATAATATTAGCTCCCATATGCCCTTTTAACCTAACTAAAAGACCGGTGGTTGTCCCTGATTGGATGCCCGTTAGTATACTGGTTAATGAAGACCAGCCGTCAATGCTTTTAACTATTGACGGTCAGCTCGATATGCCCCTTGCAGGCCTTGATGAGGTTCGCATTAAGAAATCCAAGGACTCATTTTATCTTTTTAAGTACGAGGGGAAGAGCTTTTTTGAGATATTAAGAGAGAGACTTATGTGGGAAGTCAAAACTGACATCGACTAGTAATTATTAACACCTTAGTCATTCCTTTTTTTAAATCAAAACTACAACTTAAAAAAAACAATGTTAAATGAACTTACTATAAAAGATTTTGCAATTATAGATAACCTAACTATTGAGTTCTCCGATGGGCTAAATGTATTTACCGGTGAAACTGGGGCAGGCAAGAGTATAATTGTAGATGCAGTGAACCTGGTTCTGGGAGACAGGGCTTCCGTGGAAAACATTAGAAGCTCCTCTGATGAGGCTCGCGTAGAGGCCGAGTTTGATATGCCCACGGGCAAGGAGGGCAGGAAAGAAGTTGGCCTTGCCTTGGAAGATGGGGGGATTCCCATCGAAGATTCTATTTTAATCAAAAGGGTTATGAACCGAAATGGCAAAAATAAGGTTTATATTAACTCCAGCATGACAAGCCTCTCGCCTCTTGGCAGGGTTGGCTGTGCACTAATTGATGTTTATGGCCAGAGCCAGCACCAATCCCTCACAAAAACCCATGAACATATTGAGCTCTTAGATAGTTTCGGCTGCCTATCTAAACTTAGAGGGGAGATGAAGGACAGTTATATGCTTTGGGCAGAGCTCAAGTCAGAAAAAGAGGAACTGCTTCGTAATATAAAACGGGCTTCTGAAGACAGGGAGCTCTTGGAACATCAGTCAGAGGAAATTGGCAGGGCAGAGCTTACCCTCGGTTTAGATGATCAGCTTGAGGCAGAAGAAGGACTTTTAAATAATGCAGAGAAGATTATAAATGCAGCAGGGTCAGCAGAGAGTGAAATTTACTCGTCAGAAGGAGCTATTGTTGAAAGGCTTGGCGCAATCGTAAGAGACTTAACCGATATTGCCAAGTTTGATAACTCTGTTGGACCAACTATAAAAAGCGTGGAAACTGCCATAGTCGAGTTGGAGGAGTCATCGGGTTTTTTAAGGGACTATGGGTCTAAGATAGAAGCAAACCCAAAGAGGTTAGAAGAAGTTAACGAAAAACTGTCCCTAATTCAAAAACTTAAAATGAAATACGGCAATACAATTGAAGAAATTTTGGCAAAAAAAACTGCCATTGATAAGGCTCTTGAGTCGGTACATAACTTTGAAGACCGTTTGAAAGATATCGACGCAGATTTGAAAAAGGCAAGAGACCTGGCAGAGAGGGTTTCTGAGAAGCTCCACAAAGAAAGAGGGAAATCAGCCAAAGACTTTAAAGTTAAGATTGAAGAAGAGCTGGAAACTCTCGGCATGAAGGGAGTAAGGTTTGAGGTTGCCGCTGATTTAAATAAAGATAATGACGGCGAACTTAAACTAACTGTCAAGGGGGCAGACTCTGTGGAGTTTCTTATATCTCCCAACAGAGGTGAAGAACTGAAACCTATGGCAAAGATTGCCTCAGGCGGAGAGTTATCACGTATAATGTTAGCCATGAAGAGTATAACCTCAGAAGGGCGGGTTCCTACCCTTATTTTTGACGAAGTTGATACAGGGGTTGGCGGTGCTATGAGCCATGTCATAGGCAAGAAATTAAAATCTATCGCAAAGTCTCACCAAGTTATCTGCATAACCCACCTCCCACAGGTTGCCGCTTATGGCGATTCTCACTATCATGTCAGCAAAGCTACCAAGGATGGAAGAACTATTACAAAGGTAGAGAAATTAGGTTATAATGACAGGGTAGACTCACTTGCCAGAATGCTTGGCGGAGAGGCAGTTACAGATACATCCAGAAAACATGCCAAAGACCTTTTAGAAGAAGCCGGCATAAAAAAATAACCTGAAGTTATAAGAGCCTAATAAAAAGACTTAATAGGGTTTATTGCAATAAAGTAAACGGCAATAAAGATTGTAGAAATTGTAAAAGAAAAAAAGCAAAATAAAAAGCTTTGGTTTGGTTAGAAATAATAAAGTAAACGACCATTAAAATTATGGAAATTGTAAAAGACATAAAAAATAGCGAGCCTGTCTATACTACTCGCAAGGCTAATATAGATGACGAGAAGGAGATTTATAACCTGCTCGAACCTTATGCTAAAAGCGGCATGGTGCTTCCTCGCAGTGAGACTGAGATTTTTGAGGGGCTTAGGGATTTTACAGTCTACCGGTCTTCATCTGATGATTCCGGCGGGGAGCTGCTCGGTGTCGCTGCTCTTCATATCTGGCAGAAGGATATGGTGGAAATTCGTTCCCTGGTAGTGAAAAAAGGTCACCAGAGGCGCGGTATAGGCAGTGCTCTTGTCAGGGCATGTTTGGAGGAAGCAGCCTCGTTAGGTGCAAAATATGTTTTTGCACTTACATACGGAGTTGATTTTTTTAAAGCACTGGATTTTAAGGTTATTCACAAAGACACTTTGCCTGAGAAGATTTGGGGCGATTGTTTCGCCTGCGCAAAGTTTAGTGATTGCGACGAAACGGCAGTCATCATGACCTTAAAAGTATAAAAAAATAATAAATAAATATAGAGAGGCGGCCTTTGTATCGGTACATGTTAGAAACAAAGGTCATATTAATAATATGACTGAAGAAAGTATCAGTGTAGAAATAAATAAAACAGTTGAGATGCTAACAAGCTACCTTAAAGGCAAGGTAGATGCCTATGAATTATATTTTTCTTCTTCTGAAGGCATGTCTATAGAATCGAAAGACCTGAAAGTAGATTCTTTCAAAGTTAGCAAAAGTATGGGAATAGGGCTTAGAACCTTATCGAGGGGAAAACCGGGGTTCGGTTTTTCTACAGTTCTTGCGCCTGACGCACTTAGAAAAATGGTAGATGATGCAATCTCTGCCAGCACAGAGGCAAGTCTTGATGAGTACTTAAACTTTCCCGACCATAGCTCGCAGGAAGCTTCAGGCGACTTAGGGCTTATTGACAACTCTATGGACACTCTAACTGAAGACGAGAAAATACAGATAGCCATTGATATAGAAAAAAATGCCATTGATTATGATGGTAAGGTGAAAAGAGTTCGCGGGGCAAGTTACTCAGAAAGCCGCGGAGTTTCTATGATAGTAAACTCTCATGGAGTGCAGGTAGATAGTGAGGCTACATTTTATTCCGCATCGGTTATGGCGGTTGCAGAGCTCAGTGGCGACTCACAAATGGGTTATGAAATGGGGCTTGGCCACAACCTCTCGGATATAGACGCTATAAAAATCGGCAGGGGTGCAGCAAAAAGAGCAGTAGATGTTCTCGGTGGCAAGGGTATGGAGAGTGAGAAATGCCCTGCAGTTTTCGAGAACTCCGTAGTTGGCGAATTCCTGGGAACTTTCTCCGGAGCCTTCCTCGCAGACCATGTACAAAAAGGCAAGTCCATGTTGATGGATAAACTAGATAAAAAAGTTTTATCACCTCTTATTACCATATATGATGATGGCCTCCTGAAAGGCGGATGGGCAAGTTCCCTATATGACTGCGAAGGTGTGCCGACCCAAACAAAAACCCTGGTTGACAGGGGAACTTGCAAACAATTTCTCTATGATTCTTATACTGCAAAAAAAGGCGGACTCTTTTCTACCGGTAACGGCAAGAGGGGAGGTTTTAAAGGTTCACCAACTCCCGGGGTGACAAATTTTTATATGAAAAACGGAGATACCTCTTTAGAAAAACTTATAAAAGAAGCAGGTCGCGGGCTCTTTATAACTGAAGTTATGGGAGTTCACACAATAGACGCAATAAGCGGCGACTTTTCGCTTGGCGCAGGAGGTTTTTGGATAGAAGGTGGAGAAATCCAGCACCCCGTTAGAGGCATTGCCATCTCAGGGAACCTGCTGGAACTCTTTAGCCGAGTAGCACTTGTCGGCAGTGACATAAGACATCTCGGCTCCATCGGAGCGCCAAGCCTCTTATTTGACTACATAGAAGCCTCCGGGTGACTCCGTCACGGGTAATTTAGGGTAGGCCATGTCATGAATTAGTTTTTAAACTGTTGGAACTTGCTATTTTAGAGAACTGCCTCAGGCACCAACGTGACAGCATGATGCTGATGCAGGACCCTATTTCAGGTAAACCACGTCATTAATTAGTTTCTTAATTATGGGATTTAGTTGCAGTTTATAAAACTGCCTCAGGCAGATTTTTTGACATATTTTTCAGGGTCTGCGTCAAACTTTTCTTTGCAGGTGCGAGCACAGAAGTAGTACTGCTTGTCTTTATAAGTACTGACATTTGCACCAAGCTCGGCATCTTCTTCTATTACTTCCATTTCACATACTGGGTCTGTTACCATAGTTACCTTCTTTTAATTGTTTTTCTGTCTCTTTCTATTGCATCAGAGTCGCTGCAACAGGTTTGGTGTATCTTCAAGTTGTCCATTTCATTTTCTTCGGTAAATTTTATAAAAACTCTTTTAA
>CBDUXU010000084.1:0-8089 GCA_965371285.1 uncultured bacterium
AGTAAACTCTCTATTATATATCCGTCTTTAATTATGTATCTTTCCTTGCTTTTCGGCCTCAATTGGTTGCCTGATTCGTCCACGACGCATGGCAAGTGATAACAGGCATCGACATCTGCATTTTTATTTAAAACCTCGACCTGTTTTTCTATTTTTTTAGGATCATAATAGTCATCTGAATCCAGAAAACATATATATTCACCTTTCGCTTCTTTGATGCCCAGATTTCTGGCAGACGACACCCCGCCGTTTTCCTTATGGAAATACTTGACCCTTGCGTCCTTTATGTCAGCCACTGCTTCTTTTGTTCTATCAACCGACCCGTCATCAACTACGATAACTTCAAAATCATTGAATGTCTGGTCCAGAACACTATTAATTGCTTTTTTTATCATAACTTCCCTGTTATAAACAGGTATGATTACACTTACTTTAGTCATTATTAATACCTTTACTGGTAAGGTAAGCTGGTGAAAACTTTTATTTGCCCACAGACTTCAACCAATAAACAGCCTACCTTTACTTAATTATACTTTATCTCTATATTCTCTTTACTTCTTCTCAAATGCCTCTTTTTTGACTTATAAGCCTTTAAGGGGTTAAATAAAAATACGGTGTTTTTAAAATTAAAAGGGTTATAAAAAAATGCCTTTAACATATAGCCATATGACTGCAAAATACTACTGCCAAGTGTAAAAGCTCTCCTTGCCTTAACAGAATAATAAAAGGACTTGGCAGGAAACCTTATACCAATCGGTAATTTTTCCTTGGCTGAAAAAAAGACATTATGCATAACTTTATCAAAGCAATCTGGCGTTAATCCGTCTGTAAGCCTGTGCCCACTGTGTTGCACAAACTCAGACAAATATTTATTCACACCGCAAAACTTGTATTTTAACAGCGCTCTCAGTATCAAATCAGTGTCTTCTGAGATGGTAAAATCTAAATCAAAGCCTCCTAAACTCTCAAAACATTCCCTCCTGAAAAGCAGTGACATAATGTGAATTTCCCGTGGAATTTTACCGTTAAAAAAATCTTTTAAAATATAACCTGATGGTGTATTTAATTTATTTATGTCCTTGTATCTTATAGGTGCTCCTTTAGAATCAACCCTCATAATCGGGTGATAACAAATATCGTAATCCCTATTTTTCTCTAAAGCATCTACCTGAAACCCGATTTTCTCAGGCAAAAACAAATCATCTGAATCAAGGAATGAAATATATACGCCCTTAGAATTTTCAAAACCAAAATTGCGCGCAGAAGAAACCCCGCCGTTTTCCTTATAAAAATACCTAACCCTAGTGTCAAGAATTTTAGCTACAACATCCCTAGTGTTGTCTGTTGATCCATCATCCACTACTAACACTTCCATGTCTTTGTAGGTTTGATTGAGTACAGAATTTATAGACCTTTCAATAAAACTTTCCCTATTGTATGTAGGTATAATTACGCTTACTTTTGCCACCTTCAACACTCCTTACAAAAAACGCACATTTGACATGAAGCACTTAAATATCTAAACTCCGAAAAATCTTTTTACTGCCTTAGATAAATTAAACTCTTCCAATTGGCTTGAAGAATAATATGTCGGATAGCCAAACAATTTATTAGACTCAATCATGTCCTTATTCCGGTTTAGCTGAAAAATGCTTTTAAACATTATCCTTCTCCTTGGAAGCAACTTTATTGAATCTTCTTTAAGCCCTCTAGAACCACCTTTGGTGTTACTATATGAATCTTGGAATCCAACATCACCATTTACTGTAGTAAAGGATCCATAGTTTTTATAGGATTCACTGTACTCAAGGCCTGCATAATTACAAATTGCCTTCATGGTTTCGTCCGTATCAGTACAAAAGTCCTCATATTTAAAAAAAGGCATGTCCGCATCAATAACGGCCTGAACATACTTTTTATAATATCTAAAATATTTACGAGGTTTCTTTGCGCCAAATGAAACCCATGAGTCAATTGAGTCCCTTACAAATGCAAAATGTTTTAAGTCAACCTTACCATTTAACGCCTCCAGCGTAGAAAAACTATTGGACGCATTCTTATTATTTAAAGGAGATGGTACAAAGTTTATATATGGAAAATCCCTTATTATCAAATGCTTTCCATTGTCTACACAATAATTATATAATTCAAGTATGTTTTCCGTAAAGCCCTCACTTTTTAAATCTATGCCGTACCAGTGTTTAGCTTGGTCTTTTACTGTACTGTAGTTCACTTCTCCTGACCCTTTACCTCCACCAACAGGGTTAACCTCGGACATTATAACCACATTTGGTAAAGACCCGAGACACCTGTTTAGTACCGTGCCCCCCGACCTTGAAAAACAAATCATAACCGTTATTGACATACTTAACTCTTTCTTAATACTGAAACTATCCTATCGTCACTTTGTTCTTTGTCCAGTCTAAACCTTTTTCTTTTAAAATCTTCTCGCTATCACCGATTGGTTTTAATCCAAATAATTTCATATCGCCATCAACCATAATCTTTGCCAGGTCATCTACTAATATTTTAGGAGTCCATTTGAGCTGGGTTTTTGCTTTTGTAATATCACTTAATAAGTAATCAACCTCTGTCGGGCGGAAATATTTTGGGTCTACCTCAATTATCTCGTCGCCGGTTTTGATATTACCATCTCCATCGGCTATGTTTTTTGATAATGATTTAACTATTCCTTTTTCGTCACTACCGACCCCTTGCCACTCAATTTCTATTCCTGCATATTCAAAAGCCTTTTCCACAAAATCTCTTACGCTAACGCTTACTCCCGTGCCTATTACATAATCATCGGGCTTTTCCTGCTGCATAATAAGCCACTGGCACTCTACAAACTCGGGGGCATAACCCCAATCTCTTTTTGCATTTAAATTTCCAAGATAAAGTTTATCTTGAGTACCTTTTATAATATTTGCCAGAGCTCTAGTAATCTTTCTTGTTACAAAAGTTTCGCCTCTTCTTGGTGATTCGTGGTTAAAAAGAATTCCATTGGATGCGTGCATGCCGTAACCTTCTCTATAATTAACTGTCATCCAGTAGGCATATACCTTAGCTGCGGCGTAGGGACTGCGAGGGTGAAAAAGTGTTTCCTCATTTTGCGGAGGAGGGGTGGAGCCGAACATCTCGGAGCTTGATGCCTGATAAAACCTTGCCTTACAGTCTGACTGTTTTATTGCTTCCAATAACCTGGTTGTACCAAGTCCTGTGACATCTCCTGTAAACTCTGGGACCTCAAAACTTACTCCCACATGACTCTGTGCGCCTAGGTGGTAAACCTCATCGGGGTTAACAGAGTGTATAAGATTAGTGAGGGCTCCTGAGTCTGTAAGGTCTCCATAATGAAGAAACAATTTAGCATCATCTTTATCACTACCTATATAGCTGTGTGGATCCTTATAAATATGGTCTATCCTGTGAGTGTTAAAACTGCTTGCCCTTCGGATGATGCCGTGAACTTCATAGCCCTTAGTGAGTAAAAACTCTGCTAAGTAGCTCCCGTCCTGACCGGTAATGCCTGTTATAATTGCTTTTTTCATTTTTTCTCCTTACAAACTTAAAATATAAATTACATAATCATACCGTTCGACAAACCCTTCAACTGACACCCTGTGTCGCTCAGGGCAAAGGGTAATACTTATATCCCTCTAGCCACCTTATGCTCTTACAATATTTTTATCTTCCATGCCCTTCATGCCATGGGTAACACCTCTTGTATCGACAACAAGCTTGGCGTTATCTACAACCCACTTATAATCAATTTCGCTGTGGTCTGTTGCAATCAATACACAGTCAAAATCTTTTATAGTATTGATGTCCACTGACTCCATCTCTAAGTTGTGCCCCCTCTGCCTAGGTAGTTTTGGTACATAAGGGTCGTGATAAGAAACCAAAGCTCCCTTACCTTGCAGGATTTGTATTAAATGAATAGACGGAGACTCTCTCATATCATCAACATCTTTTTTATATGCTACCCCTAGTATTAAAACCTTTGCACCTTTTAAGGACTTGCCTGTATCATTTAACCCATCCATAACCTTCAGACAAACATAATCAGGCATACCCGTGTTAATCTCTCCTGCGAGTTCGATAAACCTTGTATAAAAATCAAATTCTTTTGCTTTCCAGGTAAGGTAGAAAGGGTCTATTGGAATACAATGTCCGCCAAGGCCGGGGCCGGGGTAGAAAGGCTGGAAACCGAAAGGTTTTGTACTTGATGCCTTTATGACTTCCCATATGTCTATGCCCATCTTTTCTGTGAGCATTTTAAGTTCGTTAACAAGAGCAATATTTACACAGCGATAAATATTTTCTAAAAGTTTTGTCATCTCCGCCACTTCAGTTGACTTAACTTCTACAACAGTATCCACAACTGCCCCATATAAGGCAGAACCGGCTCTTAGGCAATTCTTCGTTACTCCTCCAACAACTTTTGGAATAGTTTGGGTACTGAAATCTGTCCTGCCCGGATCTTCTCTCTCAGGGGAGTAAACTAAAAAGAAATCCTCACCAACTGTCAGCCCGCTGGCTGTAAACTTTGGAAGAAGAAGCTCTGTAGTTGTTCCGGGATATGTAGTGCTTTCCAGGGAGATGAGGTGCCCTTTTTTTATATTAGCAGCAATGTCACTGGCAGTTGCGTTTACATAACTCATGTCAGGTTCCCGCTTGCCGGTTAGGGGAGTAGGGACGCATATAATGATGGCATCAACCTCAGCGAGGCGGGTCATGTCGGTTGTAGCGGCGAATAACTTTTTACCGCCATCTAAACCTGCAATTTTTTTGATCTCTGATGAATCAATATGTTTTATGTAAGACTTGCCTTCCAAAAGACTCTTGTTTTTCGTCTCATCAACATCAAAACCTATGATGTTAAAACCCTCCTGGGCAAACCTTAAAACAAGCGGCAGTCCAACATAACCTAGTCCTATAACACCAATGATAGCTTTTTTTGATTTTATCTTTTCTAAAACTTCATTTACTGACATCTACTCACCTTTATATAATTTTATTTAAGCTACTGTTTCCTCAGAAACCCTTATTCCTGCATCTTCTAATCTTTTAAGCCAACCATCGCTGCTTATGTCGCAAATCTTCTCTCCTGTCACTCCTGCGGTTTTAAGTCTTGCTACAAGGTCGCTGGAATCTGCAAAGTAAGTAATAATAAATAAATCACAATCTATAGTCTCTGCACTTTCAACAGATGTAACGACTTTACCTAAAAATTTACCTGCCCCGCCTGGCTCCAGGAAGCCAAGTGAGTCGCCTACAAAATGAGTAAGTTCCAAATTAGTTTCTTGGAGTGACAAATAGGCAATTTCAGCTACTTCACCTACGCCGCAGAAAGCAACTTTTTTAATACTGGTGCCTTCCAGTTTTGCAAAGAGGGAACGAAAGTCCTGTCTGGCAACTTTATATAAGTTAGTGAAGTTACGAAGATGTTCGTAAGTGAGGCGGGTTTTTTCCGTAAACCCTTTTGGTGTTATAAAATATTTGTACCTTTTTCTTGGAATATGAGAAATAGTAATATACCCCTTTGAAGCAAGGTTTTTTATGTAGGAATTTATAAGCCCCAGTGCAACTCCAACTTTTTTACTTAAATACCTTTGGGTAACATCATTGTTTTTTGAAATTTCATCTAATAAAAGCAGGGAACGGTACCCGCCCTTATCATCCCTACCATCAGTAACAGTATTTTGTTTTCTATCCATAGAAGAAGGTTAACAACATTTATCCACAGTGTCAATAACTATGTTCACAGTATGAACAAGATAAAAATCAAGTTTTCTTAATAAATACAAGTGGTTACAGCGTTCAGGTTCATGATATGAACAAACTGCTTGCAGTAAACCTGTGGATAAGTCGAATAACTTAACAAAATCAATAGGTTACAGGTATTCTAGGGTTTTTATCTGGTGGTGGTATAATTGTGAAGAGATAATAAAATATACATTTTAATGCTTACATGGTCTCCGGCGCACTCACTCCGACTAAGGAAAGGCCTTTTTTTACTACCGTTGCGACTGATAGGCACAGAAGCAGCCTTGCATCTGTCAGCTCTTTATCCGACTCATCGCTCGAGAGTACTTTAGACGAATTGTAAAAACTGTGAAACTTTCCTGCAAGGTCAGTTAGGTAAAATGGGATTTTATGAGGCGACATATCAATAGCGCTTTTTTCTATTAGGTCTTCAAAAAGTCCTAAATGTTTAATGAGCCCTATTTCTTCAATTGAATTTAATAAATCAAAACTACCTGCCCTGTAGTCTTTGGAAACTTCAATACCTAAAGTTTTTGCTTTTTTTACAATAGAACAAATACGGGCATGGCAGTACTGAACATAAAAAACAGGGTTATCGGAAGATGTTTTTTTTGCCAGGTCCAAATCAAAATCAAGTTGGGCATCACTCCTGCGCATAAGAAAAAAGAAACGGCAGGCATCGGAGCCAACCTCATCCATAACTTCTCTAAGTGTCACAAACTCTCCTGCCCTTGTACTCATGGAAACAGTTTTACCTTCCTTAATGAGACTTACAAGTTGTATAAATATAATAGAGAGCATTGAGTCGTCTTTATCCAGCGCTCCGAAGAGAGACCTTATCCTTTGTTCATATCCGTGGTGGTCAGCTCCCCAAATATCTATAATTTTGTCAAAACCCCTGTCAATCTTTTCGCTGTGATAAGCAATGTCAGCAGCGAAATAAGTTAATGAGCCATCGGATTTTTTTAGAACCCTATCTTTATCATCCTTAAAGTCAGTTGTACGAAACCAGGTTGCACCGTCTTTTTCATAGATAAAACCCTTCTTTTTAACTTTTTCAATGGAAGAATTAATCAAACCTTTTTCGTGAAGGGTTTTTTCGCTAAACCAAATATCAAAACTTACTGAAAAATCTTTTAAATCATTTTTTATTCCTTCAAAAATATTGTCTTTTGCATAATCTATAAAAAACTGCATGTCATCTTTTTTGGGAGTATTTTCTTTTGAGTCGAACTTATCTCCAACTGATTCTTTAAGCTCCCCTGCAATCTCTTTTATGTAATCACCTTTATAAAAGTTTCCTTCCTCAGGAAAGGCAGGAGAGTTGCCAAGAAGTTCCTGGTAACGAAGGAACAAACTAATGCCCAAAGTGTTCATCTGGTTACCGACATCGTTAATATAATATTCTCTTGTTACATCAAAGCCTGCACACTCTAATATCCTGGACAGACTATCACCTACTGCCGCGCCGCGTCCGTGACCGATGTGGAGAGGGCCTGTGGGATTGGCGCTGACAAACTCTACCTGCACCCTCCGGCCGCCGCCAAAGTTTGTTTCGCCGTAAGAGGCGCCTTTTTTTAAAATGCCATAGAGAAGATTAGACCAATAGGAATTTTCCAGAAAAATATTTATAAAACCCGGGCCTGCTACTTGACATTTTTTTATATCTACATTTTTTTCAATTCTCTTTGCAAGTATTTCAGCCAGGTCGCGAGGTTTCTTTTTCTCTTTCCCGGCCAATATCATAGCAAGGTTAGTTGAGAAGTCGCCAAAGGCTTCTTTCTTTGGTTTCTCCAATATTACAGAAACCCCTTCGGCAAGTGAGGTGTTTACCTCGCCTGCCCGGGCTGACTCGCCCAGTGCTTTAGTTATTATTTCTATTAAATGTGCCTTCAATTAGTTTTAACTATCCTACGATTTTTTATTTATACTCTACTTATAGTCAGCTGGGCTTCTGTCTTTTGCAAATGCCCAATCATTTTTAACGGAACTTATCTCGTTTAAATCCAGGTCTGCCAGTACAATTCCCTCTGAAGAACCAATAGGGGTGACTAAAAACTCACCGTCGGGACGGGTGCAAAAACTTCTGCCGTAAAAGGTTTGTTTTTTCTCCCTGCCTACCCTGTTAACTCTGAAAACAAAAAGGCCGTTTATATGAGCTGATGCCTGGATTGCCCTTTCCCACTTAAAACGAGAATGGTAATAAGCTGATGCAGTGGGGGTGAAAACAATCTGGGCTCCACCCTGGGCTAAAGTCCTGAAGGCATCGGGGTAGAAAACATCCCAGCACAGGAGTGTGCCTATCTTTCCAAAAGGTGTT
>CBDUXU010000085.1:0-7967 GCA_965371285.1 uncultured bacterium
AGCTCAAGGACTTTGACGACCTAGTTGAAGCAAGCGGCAGTGAGTACACTGCAACAGCCTGATTATTGTAAGGTTACTAGGTAGTTGTAATAGCAATTTTATGAGATAAACTGCCCTAATTTTGCTAAAATGAATGGTTTAAAAAATATAGAAATAAAATTATCCTTAAGGAGGATTTATTAAATGTCAGTAAAAGTAAGAATACCAACGCCGCTTAGAAAAATCACCGGCGGCAAGGATGAAGTTTTGGCTGAAGGCGCTACAGTTGGAGAAGTCATTGACGATGTAGAGAAAAGTCATAATGGACTTAAAGAGCGTATATGTGAAGAAAACGGTGAGCTTCGCAGGTTTGTTAATCTATATCTAAATGACGAAGACATTAGGTTTGAAGATAATCTAAAGACTGTCGTAAAAGATGGAGATGAGCTTTCCATTATACCTGCTATTGCTGGTGGTTTAGTTTAGTTTTTTTTGTTTTTCCCATGACCTGCTCTTAATGCAGGAGAAAGGTAGTTAAAATGAAAAAAAGAGTTTATCTTACATACACAGCAAGCCTTTGCAAGGAGCCTCTAATCTATGATGTAGGTCACAAGTTTAAAGTAATTACCAACATTCGCCAGGCCAGCATATCAAAAGACATTGGCATTATGGCTCTTGAATTAGAGGGTGATGAGGAAGAGATTAACAAGGCAATTGACTATTTTAGAGAAAAAGGCGTTCAGGTAGAACCTATAGAGATGAGTGTTGTTGAGTAGGCTAAACCACGCTAAGTAGTTTAATGGACTGAGCCTAATTTTAGGGTGAGCCTATAGTTTCATGCACTGAGTTTCTAAGGCTGTGAGAGCATCAGGGCGCGAGCATTATGTGCCGCGTGTATCATACACCACGTGCATCATGCACTAAGTCTGCCGAGCTATGCCCAGATACGCCAAGTATAGTATGACTCTTGACAAAAATTGCCCCCTGTAATATACTTGAGTGTAATACTTGGTTACCTGGCCTTTCTATGTGCATCATGCACCACTGTTCTATATAACTAATGGCTTTTATAAATAACAATTTGGATAATTAATATAAATGAAGCAAGACAAAATAATTGATAAAAATAGAGGGCAAGGAAGAAGTCTCTCTGCCATAGATTTGGTTGGAAACACGCCTTTAATCAGGATTAATAATATAACAAAAGACTTGCCTTCTAATATTGAGATTTATGCAAAGCTTGAGGGTTATAACCCCGGCGGGTCAGTGAAAGACCGTCCTGCTCTTAAGATGATTACAGACGCAGAAAATGACGGAAGGCTTACAAAAGACAAAATTATACTGGATTCCAGCTCCGGGAACACGGGGATTGCTTACGGGTGGATTGCCGCTGTTAAGGGGTATAAGATAGATTTGGTTGTCCCTGAGAATGTCAGCGCTGAGCGCAAGCAAATGCTCAAGGCATATGGTGTAAATGTTATCTTTTCAAGCCCTCTGGAGGGGTCTGACGGGGCAATAAAGCTAAGTTGGCAGCTTTACTCAGAAAACCCTGAAAAGTACTGCAAATTGGACCAATATAACAACGTAAGTAATGTTCAGGCTCACTATGAAACCACAGGGGTTGAGGTCTATGAGCAAACAGACGGTAAGATCACTCACTTTATAGCCACCATCGGCACAGGGGGTACCGTAATGGGTACTTCCAAGAGACTCAAAGAGTATAATCCGGATATTGTGGCAATTGAGGTAGAGCCGGATAACCCGTGGCATGGTTTAGAGGGTTTAAAACATATGGATTCATCTATTGTGCCCGGTATTTATGACTCTGAAAAATTAGATAGAAAAGTACCGGCCCCTACGGAAGAGTCCTATGAAATGGTAAAGAGGCTCGCCAGAGAAGAGGGGTTACTGGTTGGTCAAAGCTCCGGGGCTGCAATGTGGGCGGCTCTGGAAGTGGCAAAGGAGCTTGTAACTGAAGGTAAGGCTGGTCTTCTTGTCGTTATATTCCCCGACGGAGGGGATAAGTATTTAAGCACTAGGGTCTGGGATTAGAGTTTTTGTTTGGCAGGTTATATAAAAGATTATTTGCTTGAAATATCATATAGTTAGAGTTATAAGTTAATTCTAAAAGTTAGGTTTATTTTACTCAAATGGTTAAGTTCTCAAAATCAGTTTATAACAAAATTGTGTCTCATGCAAAGGCAGATTACCCTAATGAATGCTGCGGCGCATTAATTGGCAATCACCAGTTCGGTTTGGATGGAGTCAGGGAGGTGCTGGAGGCCAGGCCAATGACAAATAAAAATGAAGATAGGGCCCATGACCGTTTTTTGTTAGACGAGAAGGAGCAGATTGCACTGGAGAAGGAACTTAGGGGGACTAGCAGTGATGTTATAGGGTACTACCATTCACATCCTGACCATCCATCGGCTCCGTCTCCTACTGATAAGGAATATGCTCAGCCCGATAGTTCTTATATTATTATCTCTGTCCATGCAAAAGATAGAGATGATGCGGAAATTAAATTAACGAGCTGGGCTTTTGAAGAGATGGAAGACCCATTTTCAGAAGAAGAGGTAGTTATAGAAGATTAACCGTCTTTGATATTTTTTTACAGGTAGTTTTGGGAAGTAGATATAAGGAAAAAGTTTTATATTTAGGTAAAAATATTAAATTTAAGGAAAATTATTGAAATGGATTTTACAGACACGCAGCTAGAAAGATATTCAAGACACATAATACTCCCCGAAGTTGGCGGAATAGGGCAAGAAAAACTATTAAATAGCAAAGTATTCGTACTTGGCGCAGGCGGTCTTGGTTCTCCTTCTCTATACTACCTGGCAGCAGCGGGAGTTGGCACAATAGGAATTGCCGATGGTGATGAAGTTGACCTAAGTAATCTTCAAAGGCAAATCATTCATAGCGAAGACACAGTTGGCGTTAAAAAAGCCCTGTCAGCTAAGGAATCTATAAACAAGCTTAACTCTGATGTTAAGGTCATTACTTACAATGAAAGACTTAATGCAGATAATATAAGAGAAATTATAAAAGATTACGATGTTGTTTTAGACGGCAGCGATAATTTTCCAACCCGTTTTCTTATGAATGACGCATGTTATTTTGAAAACAAACCTTTAGTGTCGGGAAGTATGTTTCGCTTTGATGGTCAGGTGGCAATCTTTGCAGGTCATGAAGATGGCGCGCCATGTTACAGGTGTTTGTACCCTGAACCTCCGCCTGATGGGCTTGTTCCCAGTTGTCAGGAAGCAGGAGTGCTGGGTGCATTGGCAGGAGTTATAGGAGTCTTGCAAGCAGTTGAAACAATAAAACTCATACTTGAGAAGGGTGACAGTTTAAAAAATCATCTTATGATTTTTGATGCTATGGGTATGAGTTTTAGAAAAGTAAAAGTAAGAAAAGACCCGGAGTGTGCATTGTGCTCTGATAAGGCAAGCATAAAAGAACTGGTAGCTTATGAAGAAAGTTGCGAAATTCAGAGAGCAAAATGTGACATCTAGCAGGCTGAGCCTGTTTTCTAACGCACTGCGTGCGGTTTCTACAGGTAGTATGATGTTCTTTACAACATTTTGTATGTTTAGGAAATTTAAAAAGGTTTTATTATAGCTTTGTATTATACGGGGTTTTCTTAGTTACAAGTTAAAGAGTATGTAGTGGTTTGAGTTATTTATCTAAGATGTTTTTTAGCTCATGGTGCCACCGACGATAAAAATATGGAAAGTAAATATATACATAATCCGAGTCACCTAAAAATTGACTTGATGCTTAGGGGCATAAAGATTTGTACTTCAGTAGATGATATTGAAGTCCTGACAGGCCGCACGATTGGTTTAACGAGCCGCGGTCTTGATGTTACGCTGCCTAATAATGTTTTAGTTAATGTTCCTTATGGAGATAAGTTTACCGTTGATTCTCCTTATCTTATTAAAAAGGAAGAGGGACGGCTTTACATTACCGATGGCAGTTATAATGTTCCTGTTCAGATTGTTCCAAAGGCTGACTTTTACTTAAAAAAGACAACATCCGGCGTGCCTATGTCTTCGATTGCTACCCAGCATGGCAGTTATGTTGTTATAACTCCAACTCTCAAGTGCGATTTTCTTACCGAAAGTGCAAAGTGTAAGTACTGCGCAATTGATTTGGAAAAAGATTTAGGAAAGCTCAAGACCTATACTGTGGAAGATGTCCTGGAAACTGTAGAAGCAGTGCTAAAGGATTCTACTTCTTCGGACATTATTTATCTTTCAATGGGTTTTAGCAGCGGTGATGACGGAGGCGTGGCGCTCCTGACTCCATATATAAGGGCAATTAAAAAACATTTTAACTGCCTTGTAGCAGTTGAGGCAATGCCTCCTAAAGATAATAAATGGATTGACGAAACCTACGCAGTTGGGGCTGACTCTGTTCTCTATAACCTGGAGGTTTTTGACAAAGACCTCTTTGAGACAATTTCCCCTGGCAGGGCTAACCTGATAGGCAGGGACAGGTATATAGAAGCGCTAAAATATGCAGCGTCTATATTTCCTAACGGCACTGTAGCGTCTCATTTGGTAGTAGGTTTGGAGCCGCCGGGGTCAACATGTCAGGGAATAGACCTTTTAACAGGTATTGGCGTTGTTCCTATTTTGCCCATATTCAGGCCTTCCGAGACTTGGGAGCTGAAACTAGACTCACTCTCTGCAGAGGTTGTTATTCCTATATACAAACATTTGTATAAAACGGTTAAAGAAAACGACATTAATATGCATTGGGTCAGGGACATAAGTATTGTTACAACTCCTATTGAGGGCAGGTTCTTGCTTGATGAAAAACCGGGACCGAGGGGCATGGTAGAGAGTTTTTATAGGACTAAATTGGGACTTAAGACGGCTTGGGGGCTTTCAACCCTGAGAAGAAAATTAAGAGTAAAAAGTGCGTAAGCCGGCGTGACGCCGGTGCCTGAGGCACTTTTTTATAGGCAGTTTGTAGCAGTTAACCTAATAATATAAGTAATAATTAAAGAATTCACCGTAAAGAGAGTCCGGCATCATGCTGCGCGCCGGTATGAAGGAACTACTGGGATGGCTATAGAAATAGACAAACGGTCTATATGGGTCATAGTTACAATACAGGCTCTTAGGCCGTTATTTTTTTTATCACTGGCTCTTTTTGTCTGGTATGTGGTAAGTCTGCCGGAGCCTGCGGGGCTTAGCGGCGAGGGCAAAAGTGCCATTGCTGTTTTTGTATTGTGCCTGGCTCTTTGGGTTACTCAGGCTATTCCTCTTGCAGTAACCAGTATTTGCGCCATTGTACTTGTGCCTCTACTGGGGATACTGCCTAAGGCAGAGACCTATTCCATTTTCGGTAATGAAGCTGTCTTTTTTATTTTAGGCGCTTTTATTTTAGCAGGAGCTGTTCTTAACTCGGGACTTTCCAACAGGATTGCTCTGGCAATTATGGAGAGGTTCGGCAGTAATCCAAAAAAACTAGTGCTTAGTATTTTCCTTTTATCTGCTGTGCTTTCATTTTTTATGTCTGAACATGCAGTTGCGGCAATGTTATTTCCCATAGTGCTCGAGATTGCAAAGAGTTTGGAGCTTAGGCCCGGCAAGAGTAATTACGGTAAACTTCTATTTTTATCTCTTGCCTGGGGCTGCGTAATAGGAGGAGTTGCAACTTTTCTTGGCGGCGCAAGGGTTCCTCTTGCAGTGGGTATCTTAAATGAAACGACAGGGGAGACCATAAGTTTTTTAAGTTACACTGTTGCAGTATTTCCAATGGTTGTTATCATGCTTTTTATCGGATATTTTCTTTTATCTAATCTATTTCCTATCGATATAGATAGCGTTAGTAAAGCAAGAGCAATTCTGGCTGAGCGCATTTATGAAATGGGCAAGGTTAGTTATGTAGAGTACGCCGTAGGGACTCTAATGGTTGTTACAGTGTTATTTTGGATGACTTTAGGAGAGGTGGTGGGGCTTTCTACAATTGCCCTAATCTCGGTCATAGCACTTTTTGTTTTTCGTTTAGTTAGGTGGAAAGATATTGAAGAGTATGTTAATTGGGGTATAGTGCTCATGTATGGAGGTGCCATCACTTTAGGTACTGCGCTGGACAGGAGCGGGGCAGCTGAGTGGTTAGCTAATAACACAATAGCTCTTTGGGCTACGACTCCCTGGCTTGTAATAGCTCTCCTGTCGCTGCTTACCCTTCTTCTAACAGAGGGGATAAGTAATGCGGCAGTTATAGCAATCCTATTGCCTATTGGTATTGGTTTTGCCGGAGAATTCTCAATGAGTCCGGTACTTATAACTTTTGTTATTGCTGTTCCGGCAGGACTGGCTTTTGCTCTGCCAATGAGCACCCCTGCTAATGCAATTGCAGTTTCATCAAATTATATATCAGTTAAGGACATGGCCAAGGCAGGTGTCTTAATGAGTTTAAGCGCATGGTTGGTTTTTAACCTCGTAGCTCGCTTTTACTGGCCGCTCATAGGGATGGGGCAATAGATTATGAAAAGAGTACTTCTCATACTTTCTACTTCCAGGACTTCAGAAGAAGCGGTAAACTTTGCTATAAATAAAGCACAGGAAAATAAACTGGGCATTTTAGCTCTTTATATTATTGACACAGACCTCACAAACGAGATGTTTGACAAGTTCACTGATATTGGTTTTATTGGGGACAAACCTTCAACTCAACTGATTGAGTCTATTATGAAAGAGTACCGTCAAAGAGGTTATGAAGAGATTGGCAATGTGCAAAAGCTTGCAATGGAGAACAATATTGATTTTGACGGTGTAACAACCCAAGGCAACTTCGTAGAAGAGGCTTTGAAGGTTATGGAAAATTATGATATTGATTCTGCCGTTGCTGTTAAAAGAAGGGTAGGACCTTTTTGGAAATATTTTTCCAAGTCTGTTGTAGATAATTTGGTAAACAGTTCCTCATGTGAGGTAACTGTTTTTGAAAAAGAAGACAATTAAAAAATTTTATATTGAAGGGGAGACAGGATGACGGAGAATAAAAGTACAAACATCACATGGCACTCAGGCAAGATAAGCCCTGATGACAGGAAGAAAAACATAGGTCAAAAGGGAGTTACTATTTGGCTAACGGGACTCTCGGGCTCAGGGAAATCTACAATAGGTGTTGAACTTGAACATGCTCTTGTAGAAAATGGGCACCAGGCTTATATGCTCGACGGTGATAATGTTCGTCATGGTTTAAATAGTAATTTAGGCTTTTCTCCCGAAGACAGGACAGAGAATATTAGAAGAATCGGCGAGGTGAGTAAGTTATTTACTGATGCCTGCATAATAAACATTACTGCTTTCATATCACCTTATATGGAAGACAGGAAAGTGGCTAGAACTATTCAGTCTAAAGGGGATTTTATTGAGGTCTATGTTAAGTGTCCCCTTGAGGTTTGTGAAGAGAGGGATACAAAAGGCCTTTATAAAAAGGCCAGGGCAGGGGAGATTCCCGAGTTTACCGGTATATCCGCTCCATATGAAGAACCAGATAATGCTGAAATAGTTATAGATACATCAAAGTTATCTATTGATGATGCAACAAAAGAAATCTACGGTTATCTGGAAGAAAATGGTTATTTGAAGGGTTAGTTGTTTTATGGAATTAAAAGATATAAATAGTGATTATTTAGAATCTACCTTGGAGGGCATGACGGCAGAGGAGATTTTGAGGTGGAGCTTTGAGAACTTTACCGATAGGGTTGCAATTGGTACAAGTTTTCAATTAACCGGTTCTGTTATTGTGGATATTGCTCTTAAGATTTCAAAAGACTTTAGAATCTTTACAGTGGATACTTTAAGATTGCATGAAGAAACATACAAAACTATTAGTGATGTAGAGAGAAAGTATGGAATTAAAATTGAAAAGTTTCTCCCAAAAGAAGATAAAGTAAAGGACATGGTAGATAGGTTTGGAGAGTATTTATTTTTTGACAGCAAGGCAAGGCAGGAGTATTG
>CBDUXU010000086.1:0-7920 GCA_965371285.1 uncultured bacterium
AGATGGAAACGCAGCGCCTCCCATCCCAACAATCCCTGCTTCTCTGATTTGTTTTCTAAGCTCTTCGCTAGTGAGGTTACTTAAATCTAAACCAATTTCACCTTCTGATTCATACCAATCTTTTTCTTCGCCGTCGGTTGTAATGGTAACACTAAGAAAACGGCCACCACCGGGATGGTATTGCATATCAACATCTTTCACCTTGCCTGACACACTTGAGTGAATAGGCGCTGCAACAAAACCACTTGCCTCGGCAATTATCTGACCCTCTTCAACTAAATCTTTTTTCTCTACCAGAGCCTTACAAGGCTGGCCTATATGCTGCTGAAGGGGAATGATAACAGTTTTAGGAATTGGCATCTTAACTGATTTGTCTTTAGATGTTAGTTCCTTGTAATATGTCGGATGAATTCCGTTTTCAAATGTTGAAACTTTCATAAAATTTCAATACCTTTTTTATATTTTATACTTAAAGAAACCTTCTATAGAGTAGAAAGAAGAATCCTATTTTTAATCAAACAAACAAATACAGCTTTTGGGGGATTGTATTTAATAGCGTAGAGAACAACTAAGGATACAGAGAAACAAAGAAAGTCTCACTATAAAATATATAGAAAAACAATTCAAAATCCTGCCAGCAACTACTCTGTCAAAGCCCGGCTATCTAGTTTTTAATAAGCTATATTAAAGCCTCAAGCGAACTCGAGGAAACTTTTACAATCATAATCCCTTTTATTATAAGGGCCCCACGTCAAAAGTATTGTATATTGTATACAAACTATCTTTACATTATAGGGTAAAAAAATAGCTAGTTCAAGGGTTTTGTTATCAATATAAAGAGGTTCAAAAAGCTAATAAAAACAAGAAGTTAACTATTCCCTAATTTGCCCGTCTCCGCGGACTATAAACTTCTCTGTAGTGAGTTCTCTTAGCCCCATTGGACCAAAGGCATGGAGTTTTGAAGTGGAAATACCAATTTCTGCTCCAAGACCTAATTCAAACCCATCGCTAAAACGAGTAGAAGCATTTACCATAACAGTAGAGGAGTTCACCTCTTTTAAAAATCGTTCTGCATTTTTACTATTTTTCGTAATTATGCTTTCCGTATGAAGAGAACCGTATTCCTCAATATGAGATATTGCCTCGTCCATAGAGTCTACAACTTTTATAGAAATTATCAGGTCTAGATATTCTTTATGGAAATCTTCATCAGTTGCAGGTTTTGCACTCTTCATTATTTTCCGAGTTTCCTCGCAGCCCCTTACCTCTACGCCGGCATCACCATACCTCTTTTCCATAGTAGTAAGAAACTCTTTTGCTATATCTTTGTGAACAAGTAGCGACTCCATGGAATTGCAAACCCCTGGTCTTTGAACCTTTGCGTTAAAAGCAATATCTTCTGCCATCTTTAAATCTGCATCTACATCAACATAAACATGGCAGACCCCTTTATCATGTTTAATAACAGGTATCCTTGAGTTTTCGGAAACAAAACTTATAAGGCTCTCGCCGCCTCTGGGGATAATAAGGTCAATCTGCTCTTCCAGTTGGAGCATTGCCATTACTGCCTTACGGTCGGTGATAGGTACAACTTCTATGGCTGACTCCGGCACACCGGTCTCGGTACATGCTTTTTTTAAAATTTCTGCAATTGCCCTGTTTGAGTGTATCGCCTCGCTTCCGCCCCTAAGTAAGACACCATTACCTGATTTAAGACAGAGACCCGCAGCATCGGCAGTAACATTTGGACGAGACTCGTAAATAATGCCGATTACTCCTAAAGGTATTCTCTTCTTGCCAACTGTAAGACCATTTGGCCTGACACTTGTCTCTCTATATTCACCAACGGGGTCTTCAAGTTTTACTACCTGGCGAAGACCTTCTGCCATATTACCTATCACTTTGTCAGTAAGAGTAAGTCGGTCTATCATTGCACTAGTGAGACCCTTTTCTTTGGCACCTTCTAAATCTTTCTTGTTTTCCCTTTGAAGTGTTTCTTTATTCTCCAAAAGAAGTTCAGCCATCTTTAGTAAGGTTTTATTTTTGACGACCGTAGAAAGGTTGGCAACAATACGGGATGCCTCCTTTACTTTAACGGCAATAGTTAGTATTTCTTTTTCTATATTACTACTCATAACGACTCCTTATGAAAATATAATATTAAAATACAACGAGGTTATCCCTGTGTATTGCCTCATCATAAACTTTAAACCCAAGTATAGATTCTATATCGCTGCTCTTTGCTCCCTTTATCCGCATCAGCTCCGCTGATGAGTAATTTGTAACACCTCTTGCAAGCTCCGCACCCGCGCCATCAACGCAGTGAATCACATCGCCGGAGTCAAAAACCCCTTCAACGGTTTTAACTCCAGAAGGGAGAAGCGACTTACCTTCTTTTAAAGCGCTTATACACCCCTCATCTAGGAAAACCTTACCGCTTGGTTTTGTAGAGTAGGCAATCCAATGTTTTTTGCTTGTAAGCTGGTCTTCTTTTGGAAATACAAATGTACCCTCTTCCTGTCCATATACTATCTTCTTTAATATACCCGGCATGGTGCCGTTTGCTATAATTACAGAGCAGCCAAAGTGAGCCGCCTTGCCGGCGCTCTCAACCTTAGAGGTTATACCACCAGAGCCATAAACACTGGTAGAATCCCCATGTCCCGCCAAACTTATAACAGACATATCTACATGTAATTTGTCTATGTCAGTAACTTCTTCCAATAAAACAGCCCCGCTATGGACTTTTGGATTTTTATCAAATATCCCATCTGTATCTGTCAGCATTATTAAAGTGTCGGCTTCAATCAGGTTAACAACCTGGGCTGCCAGGTTGTCATTGTCGCCGAATTTCAATTCATCAACAGAGACGGTGTCGTTTTCATTTATAATTGGCAGCACATCCATATCAAAAAGAGTTGTTATGGTGTTTCTTGCATTTATGAACCTCTGCCTGTCTCCCAGGTCGCTATGGGTGAGAAGTACTTGAGATGTAGTTACCTTAAACCTTTTAAAGGCTTCTGCATAACTAGACATTAATATGGACTGCCCTATAGACGCAAGTGCCTGCTTCTGTGGAATAGTGAGGTTTTTAATTTTACCTTCGGTCATGAAGAGTTTACTCTGGGAGAGTTTAGTCAGCCCCATGGCAATTGCGCCGGAGGTGACTAACACTACCTCTTTGCCTGCTTTCCTAATCTCATATAAGTCAACTGCAAGGCGCTTGAATATATCGTCTCGGACCTCTACAGTTGCGCTAGTTTCTCCAACAATCACGGAACTACCGACTTTAACAACAATTCTTTTGGATTTTTCTATTAATTCTTTTCTCATATTTTTAATTATCACTTGCTTCTAAGTCACAGAGGAACTAAATAGCAAACGACCCGAACCACTCCATAAACCAATTTATATCATTTTTTAACTTTCAGCTGACTAACCAATGTTCCTACATAATTTATAAGAGGTTTAAGTCCATCTCCTGTGGCAGCAGAGACTTCAAAAACCTTTACATTTTCTTTTTTAAAATACTCTAACACATCAGGAAGTATTTCTCTCGCCTCAGTTAAGTCTAATTTGTTAAGTGCTACTACTTGAGTTTTCTCTTTTAATTTCGGATTAAACTTTTCCAGTTCTGTATTTATAACTTTATAATCATTTATAGGGTCTCTGCCCGTATCAGGTGATAAGTCAATCATGTGTATATAAATACTTGTTCTTTCCAGATGTTTTAAAAAGCGTATTCCAAGCCCCTTACCTTCGTGGGCTCCTTCAATAAGGCCCGGTATGTCAGCCAGAACAAAACTCTCTCCGTCATAACGGCCCGAGGTAGAACCAAATGGGACTACTCCAAGGTTTGGAACGAGCGTGGTAAATGGATAGTCGGCAATTTTCGGTTTTGCAGCAGAGACCATTGAGATTAAGGTGCTTTTGCCTGCGCTGGGGAAACCAACAATACCAACATCAGCTAAAAGTTTTAACTCTAGTTTTAGCTGCCTTTCTATTCCTTCTTCACCTATTTGAGAGTAACGAGGCGCCTGATTAGTTGAGCTTTTAAAATGGGCGTTACCCTTACCGCCCCTACCACCAACTAAACACTTAAACTCTTGTTTGTCTTTGGTTATATCTGCCAGGACTTCTTCTGTCTCTAAATCTTTTATTATTGTGCCAAGAGGTACTTTTATAACGGTGGTCTCGCCATCCTTGCCAAAAGACCTGCTGCCCCCTCCGTGGTCTCCTCTTTCGCCTTCATAATTTTTCCTATAACGAAAATCCATTAAACTTGTAATAGAAGTGGTGGCAACAAAAATGATATCTCCGCCTTTGCCCCCGTCTCCTCCGTCTGGGCCCCCTCGGGGAACTCCCTTTTCCCTGCGAAAGTGGATCACTCCTGACCCCCCGTCTCCGGACTTAACCGTTATTTCTGCCTCATCAATAAATCTCATAATAGTGCCTTTTCATATATTTAACTTAACATTATATATCAATTTACCCAAATGTATAATAAAAAAAGCGGTTTGGAGGTTAATCCAAACCGCTTTCCGGCGAGTCGCCGGAGACAAAGCCAGGTAAATATCATCAATTTTTTACTCGTAAGGTAGGGAAACTTAAAACACTAAAAAAACATATTACCGCCCAAAACACTGCTGGAAAATAAGCCGGTTATGCGTTGGGGTTCATACCTAGGACCTTGCTGCCCTCACAGCTCATCTTCCCTCGCATCCGCAATTAAAGAGTTAGGGTTCATTCCTAATACGGTGCTATCTTCACAACGAGGTGTGTTCTTTTGAACAGAAACATCTGGGAATATCTTTATAAATAACATTACTGACAGTATTAATGAAGACAAACCAGCTAGTAGTAATCCAATACTGTTATAAGTAAGGAAGAGCGGCTCATCGCCATCACTAAAGGTTGGCAGCACCATAAGATACCTGCTTACCCAAAGACCAATACAAAAAATAACTGCTATGGTAAAGAGTGACGGTGCATGAAATTTAATTTTCTTCTGCATAAGGGCAAAGAAAGGAATAATAAACATGGAACATACCATTACCCAGAAGGCTACAGTAAATCCGCCCCTTTGTTGTTTAAACAGAGGTTCGGTTAAGTGAGGCAGGTCTCCGTACCATATTACAAACTGCTGTGCCCAGAAAAGGTATATCCAAAGCAGCGTAAAACCTAAAAGTGTTTTAGCCATTTCATCAAGTTGTTCTTTATTTATTGTAAGGCCTGCATGTTTTTTTACAAAGTAACTTGCGCTAAGCAGAAGGAATGCAAAACCTGCTAATATATTAGCTTCCCAGTACTGGGCGGGATAAACAACACTCTCCCAGTGAGGAATAATCATCATGCCGAATTCCCAGGCCAGGTTAGTATTAAATAATACATAGAAGACCATTACAAAACCGGCAAGAACATTTAACACATGTTCGCGGTCATAAGAAACAGTCTCACCTTTTTCTTCTTTCCTGCCAAGCCAAAAATAAACAAAACTAGTACCATAAAACAGCAGGAATGTAATAGCAAGCCTACAGGCAAATTCGCCTTGGCTTACCCAAGGGCTAAGGTTGTCAATAACATGGCCATTGTATGACGGCTCCGGTGACATCCAGTAGAAGAGGCTGTCCATGCCGTTAAAGTAAATACCAATATAACCGGCAATAACCACAGGCATAAATGCAAGAGTTAAAATCTCGCCGAATCTGGAAAAATACTTAGCCCACTCTGCCATACAAATTCTCATAATAGCAGAAAATATCACCCCTGCTTGAGAAAGGCCTACTACATAAATAAAGTTTGCCACGAAAGTTCCCCAAACAACTGATTCCTCGGCCGAACTGGTAACACCCGATAAAGTAAACACGAATGTAGTAACGCCGCCTATAAAAAGTAATATTAGAAGTAACATGTTCTTAATTACCCCCTGCTTTCTTTAATTCGTGTTTTATATAAGTAATAATGTGCCACCTGTCAGTTTCCGGAACCAGGTCGCCATAACTTGGCATAGCAATCTGTCCGCCTTTTGTAATTGTATAAAAAATATCTCCGTCAGGTTTGCCCTGCACATAGTCGCCGGTTAGACTTGTAGGAGCCATTATTTCGGCTTCAAACTTCTTGCCTACAGGGCCCTCGCCTTGGCCTGTTGCGCCGTGGCAAACTAAACAGAACCTCTCATACTTTGCCTTACCTCTAGCTATTACAGCCGCGCTAATCGTAGCATTAGACAATGGGTTTTTAATCTTGGCAGCATCTTCTCTGCTGTTTAAAATATAATTTTTTCCATCTATAGAAACAATACCCTCTGGATCTGTAAGGGCCGTCTCTTCCTGGGCTTTGTGAGACATTTGGTCATAAAAGTCCCTTGACCAAGGCAGGCCGAAAGCGATTTGATGAGTGAACACACCAACGAATGCAAGTATTATGATTTTTTTATAATGCTTCAAGTCTCTTTACCTCGTCTACATCAAATTCTTTCATCATATTTTCTACTTCAGTTGCACTAGCTTCTGAATCCACTTCTACGAGAAGGCCAAAGTGCTCTATATTTACTGCTTCATCATAATAACGCTTCTTAAAGGACGGCAGCTTTGACAGTAAAAAGAAAGCTACAACCGTTGATACAACACCGAAAAGAATAGTAAGTTCATAGGACACCAGCATTGTAGGAGTAAATGGGAATATGGACCTTCCTCCCCTTGGCAGAGGATAAAGAGCCGCAGTACCTAGAGCCAGAACCAGTCCAGTAAAAAAACCCGTAGTAGCGCCGGTGAAAGTAACAAACCTGATAACATCTTTCCTTTCGCCAAACTTTGCCTCTAACTCATGTACAATGGGTACAGGGGTAATTGTTTCAAACTTATGTCCGGCATTTTTAATCTTTTCAGCTGCGTTTAACATCTCGTCGCAATGCCTGTATAATCCGAGAACAGGTACTTTCATTAGTGTCCCCCTCCCGATGGATTCTTAAAGGGTATTCCCTTATCTTCTTTTACTTCATAAATTGAAATGCTAGGCCAGAGCTTAACAAATAATAAGAAGAGTAAGATAAAGAAGAAGAAAGACCCGATTGTCATAGAGACCTCTACCCAACTAGGTGAGTAGTCGTGCCACCTGTATGGTAAGAACTTTCTTGGCAGTGATGTAGCAACAATTAGGTATCTCTCTGTCCACATTCCGAAGTTAATTGCAAGAGACGCAAATAACGAGAATGCAATAGACACCCTAAGTTTTCTTGAAATTAAGAAAAGCGGTACTACTGAGTTAGCTATAATCATAGCCCAGAACCACCAACTCCACGGGTAGGTAAACATCCTATATATAAGCCCTTCATTCTCAAATGAAGAGTTAGCATACCAGCCGGTGAATATCTCTAAAACATTTACATAAGTCCAAAGAAGTGAAAGAACTACAAGCAGTAAATTAAGCCTGTCAAAATGCAAAGCTGTTACATACTTGTCAACACCTTCTACGGTTTTTCTAAGTACTATAATCAAAGTTATAATAGCAGCAGTTCCTGAGTATATAGCGCCGATAACAAAATAGGGAGGAAATGCCGTGTTTGCAAATAGAGGAACTTTTGAAAGGGCGAAATCCCAACTAACTATACTGTGTACCGACACAGCAAGAGGAACAATCAAAACAGCCATAAATGTGTAAGCCTTTGACAGCCAGAACCACTCTGTATCTGTGCCTCTCCAACCAAAAGCAAGTAAGGTATAAACCTGTTTTCTCCAGCCTGTTACCCTATCTCTAACGGCAGCCAAATCAGGAATGGAACCAAGATATAGGAATAACGCACTTGATGACATATAAGTATTAACAGCTAAAACATCATAAAGAAGTGGCGACTGGAAGTTAACCCATAGCTCTCTTGTTGTCGGATAAGGCATAATCAAGTAGAAATTCCAAGGCCTTACC
>CBDUXU010000087.1:0-7730 GCA_965371285.1 uncultured bacterium
AGATATCACTAAATTCAGCCTCGTTATTTTTCATTCTTTCTAACATCTTTTTTATGACAAGTGGTTCTAATCCCCAAAGCATAATCGTCCAGAAAATCCACATGACTAACATTATTGTAAGCGGCAGCCCTGCCTTTGTGAATAGCATTGCCTCCCAACCCATTGAAAACATCATATAAAAACCTGACAGTCCAACAATCATTGAATACCATTTTGCCATAGGTGCGAACTTGTGTTCTATACGCTGGAACTGTATTGCCTTCTCTAGCGGGTCGGGAGTTCGTATAAGGGCAGGAAAGACATTGATTGTAATAAACGCCAGCCCTCCAATCCATATGACAGTGAAAAGCAGGTGTATGATATGTGCTATTAAGAATGCCATCATTTTATTATACAACTATTTTATGTTAGAATGCACATTCTAAAAAATAAAAAGAGACACTGTCATTCCGTGTCAAGCACGGAATGACAGACTTAGAGGTATATATGACGCTACGCGTGGCTAGTTTTAATGCAAATTCGATTAGGATGAGACTGCCAATTGTTTTGGATTGGCTTAAAAAGGAGAAACCCGATGTATTGGGTATTCAGGAGTTAAAGGCGGCAGACGAGTTTTTTCCGCTGGAGGCTTTTGAGGACGCAGGATATCATGCGGCATTTAAGGGGCAGAAGGCTTATAACGGTGTTGCGCTGCTTACCAAGAAGCCACTTAAGAAAGTTCAGGCCGGTTTTGATGATGGTGGTGAAGAGAGCCGTATTATAACAGGCGAGTTAGATGGGGTTGTGATTGTTAATACATATATTCCTCAGGGTAACGATGTTAAGAGTGAGAAGTTTCAGTACAAGCTTTGGTGGTTCGAACAGCTTTATAGTTTTTTTGACTCCAATTACACTTCCCGCAAGAGGATTATATGGATGGGTGATGTTAATGTCGCTCGCCATGACATTGATGTACACAGTCCTGACAGGCTTCGCGGGAGCGTGGGCTTCCATCCCGATGAACACAGGGCGTTGGAGAAAATAGCCCATTGGGGTTTCGAAGATATCTACCGAAAGCACAATCCCAAGGGCGGCGAATATACATTCTATGATTACAGGGTTAAGGATTGTATTCAGAGGGGTTTAGGCTGGCGTATTGATTATATCTGGGCTACCAAATCATTAGCAAAAAAATCTAAAAAGTCCTGGATAGATATGAAACCAAGGCATTTGGAAAAACCATCGGACCATACCTTTTTAATTGCAGATTTTGACCTCAAATAATTAAATACGAGACTGATTCGTCGTTTAGTCCTCATTCTACGACCAAGGTGTAGTTTGGTGTCGGGTTCAGTGGGCAGGAGTAGTAATATGTGCCTTTTGTAAGAGTTATCTCGTAGTCCTGCGTTTTTCCTTTTGTTAGTCCTCCGCCCGAGATACTTGGCAGTGAGACTCGCCCAAGTCCTTTTCCTCTTATCCAAAAACCTAATTCGTATAGAACATTTTTGTTAGTTACTCTGAATATGTATGTTCCTGCTTTAAGTGTTAACTCTTTAAGTTTGCGGTTTTCTATTGTTCTCTCGTTTATTCTTTCGCAGTCGGCACTGCCTGAAGATTTAAAATTTTGAATTTCTTCTTCGCTCTCTAAAAACATGCAGGGGACTTGGGTGAGGGTGATTATATTGGTTTCTGCTCCTAATGTGTGGGGCGGGGAGAGCAGTAGGGAGAGTGAAAGTATAAAGAGTATTTTTATTTTTTTAATCATGTGACCCCCAAAAAAATAGTTTTTAATATTTAAATTATACTGCTTTTCATTTGGAGAGAAAGGTTGTGAAGTGCAAGGTGATTAGGATATGAGTTTAATATTAAGATGTGTCTGAAATTGCCCGTGACGGCGAGTCACTATTTGAGGAGCTCTTTCATATGTTTTTTATACTTCTCAACACCGGGCTGGTCGAAGGGGTTAACATCGAGAAGCAGGCATGACACGGTGATTCCCATCTGAAAGAAGTAGAACAAATATCCAAGAGTATAGGGACTAAGGTCTTTGAGGGTGATGGTCATGTTTGGTACAGTACCTTCTAGGTGGGCGTACTCAGTTGACTTATGTATTTTTTCATTTATATCTTCTAAGGTTTTCCCTACTAAGTTAGAAAAGATTCCCTCTAAGTCATCTTTCATGGCATCAGGTACGGTTATGGAGTTAGGTGAGTTTTCTATTTTTATAAATGTTTCAAAGAGGTGTTTTTCTCCGTCTTGTATGACCTGGCCAATGGAGTGTAGGTCTGACGAGAAGTCGGCAGTAGCAGGGAATATACCTTTTTCGTCTTTGTTCATGCTTTCTCCTGCCAGCTGGGTC
This sequence comes from uncultured bacterium, assembly GCA_965371285.1. Lineage (GTDB taxonomy): Bacteria > Desulfobacterota > GWC2-55-46 > GWC2-55-46 > DRQE01 > CBDUXU01. The sequence continues at coordinate 2,339 of CBDUXU010000087.1, forward strand.
CACCAACTGCCGAGGCCTTGCAGTGAGTAGTGCCACAATCCCAGTAGTTCTATTCTTTTTGCTTTTCCTTCATTATGTCTGTTATAGAGAACTGTTCTTAGCACTCCGTATTGGTGTGCAGGGCTTTTAACTACTTCTTTAGAATCATTTTCTGCCTCCAGCGCACCTCTTATTACTTCTTTAATATCTATTCCCGCAACTGCCATGGGGAGGAGTCCGCATGGAGTTAAGACGCTAAACCTGCCTCCTATGTTAGATGGTATGTCGAATGTTTTGTACCCTTTGGCGGCGGCAAGTTTTTTTAGCGCCCCTTCCTTAGAATCCGTTGTCACAGTTATCCGGTCGGTTAAGTTGTCTGCTCCGTATTTCTTTTTTAGTTCTTCTTTTATTATTGAGAAGGCAACCATTGGCTCAAGTGTGGAGCCTGATTTGGATATGATATTTATGTGGCAGTCTTTGTCTTTTATTTCTTCTATAAGAGAAGATAGGTAGTCAGAGCTTATGTTGTGGCCTGCAAAAAGTATTTTTGTTGCCTTTTGGTCTTTATCAGTATGCACAAAGTCAATGGCTGCCTTTGTGCCTGCATAAGACCCGCCAACCCCTATTACTATTAGTACCTCCGATGTTTGTTTTATCTTTTCGCTGTGAGAGATTATTTCCTCCAGCAGGGCGGGGTCAGTCTCTGATGGCTGGTTTACCCAGCCGTTGAATTCGCCTCCAGGCACTTGACCAACTTCGAGCCTTTTTTGCAGTCCCCAGGCCATATCCATTAATTCGGAGTAGTCGTTACCGTCTATGAAGGGGTAGATATTTTCTGCATTTAGCTCTAGAGGTTTCATTATCTTTAGAACTTTAACAGAAGTTAGGGGAAAGGTAAAGTTAAAGAAGGGGGGCTGGATTCTTAAAATCCGTTAATTTTTAAATGGTTAGGGCGAAAAAACTTTAAAGAGGTTGGAATACATGGTAAAATGTTTCGTCGTTGGTAAGGAGCAAAAATTGACAGAAGAAACTCAAAATATTGAAGAGGCTGCCAATAAAGAAGGCAATTGCCCCACTTGCGGGCGGGCTTATAAGAACTCTGCCCTAAAGCCGATTATCGTTGGTACGGTTATTGGTTTTTTATCAGGTATTCTTTTTGTAGCTCTGTGGTTTGGAGTGGATGCAGGGATGTTTCATGTCATGGCAGTGGTTCATGCCATATCGGGAGCAATACTTGGCGCCTTTGGCGGACTTATCTACCATAACGCAACTAAGTAACATTTTTACATTATCATATTGGCATTGGGGGATTAAGGGGAGATATGTTTAATCATCTTAGAGAAAAATTCAGCAGCAGAAAAAATAAAAAAAAGAAAATCCTTTTTTTTACCACACCCTACCACGCAGGGGTAGTGGAGATAGCAGGTAAATGGGTGCCTCTCTATTTAATCAACCTCGCAGGGGCTGCCAGAGACGCCGGTTTTGAACCAATCATATATGACGCCATGACCAAAGAAGTCGGTCATAAAGAAATCATAAAAGTAATAAAAAAAATCAAACCTGATTTTGTAGGTGTAAGTTCTATTACTTGCACTCTTCCCGATGCAATCGAAATTCTGGAAAACACCAAAAAAATAAATCCAAATATTAAAACCCTAATCGGCGGCATACACCCAACATTTATGTATGAAGAGGTATTGGGGTTAACAGATTCTATTGATGTAGTAGTGCGCGGTGAGGCAGAGATAACTTTAAAAGAATTACTCCCTGCAATGGATACAGGCAGCGGCCTGCCGGGCTCAGACCTTTCTAACATTAAAGGCTTGGCTTATTGGAAAGATGGAATTCGTGACTGTGATGGTGGCGAGATGATAGTTACACCTGAAAGACCTCTTATGAGTGAAGAGGAATTAAACCATCTTTCAAAAGCCTGGGACCTGCTCGACTGGCACGAGTATCCTTACCATATTATTCCCGACTCCCGTATGGGAGCACTGGATACATCCCGTGGTTGCACAAAGAACTGCACATTCTGCTCGCAGAGGCTTTTTTGGAAACAGTCATGGAGGGCTAGAACTCCGGAGAGTCTTATAGCTGACATGGAGGAGCAGATGAAATATGGCGTAGACACATTCCTCTTAACCGACGATTATCCGACTCTTGACCCCGAGAGGTGGGAGAAGTGGTTGGATATGATAATCGAAAGAGATATGGATATTCATATCTTAATGGAAACCCGCGCAGAAGATATAATAAGGGATAGAGATATTTTATATAAATATCGGAAGGCCGGCGTAATTCATATTTATGTTGGAGTGGAAGCAGGAGACCAGGACACACTTGATTGGATTCACAAGGACCTGACAGTTAGCGAAGGTAAGGAAGCGCTTCGCCTTTTAAGTGAGGCCAGCATTATGACAGAGACTTCTATGATATTGGGTTATCCAAATGAGACAAAAGAAAATATCGCAAACACAATAAAACTTGCTCTTGAGTACAACCCCGACTTTTGCCATTTTCTTGCCATCTCCCCATGGCCCTATGCGGAGATGTATAAGGATTTAAAAGACCATGTTGAGGTTTTTGATTACAGAAAGTACAACTTAATCGAGCCGATTGTAAAACCGGAGGCTATGACACTTAGAGAAGTTGATGACGGCATAGTGGAAGGGTATAAACAGTTTTATATGGAGAAGATGAAACACCTGAAAGACATGGACGACCATTTTAGGAGAGATTATGTTCTGGTTGCCATGCAGAGGATGATGACCAATTCTTTTATTACCAAAAAGCTTGGCGACCTTGGCACTATCCCCGAAGATGTTGAAGCCGAGTTAGACAGGCTTGCCCAGGAGACTGGTATTGACCTGTCTATTGCAGGTACAGCCGGTAAGAAAAAATCAAACTGCCCGCTTTTTAGGTAGGCAGATAGCATCTGCAGGCAAATATAGAGCCTTCGGCCAGCGTGACGCTGGACTCAAAGGTCGGGCCTTCGGCGTGCCGAGTCGGCACAGACAAAGGCAGGGCCTTCGGCACTGGTATAAACAAGTTTCTAATCAAGCAGTAAGCCTTTTATTTTCTGTTAGCTTATTATTATATAAGGTAAGCTCGGCCAGCGTGACGCGTAGCAATTATTGCTGGACCCAATTTAAAGACGACTAAGTGCAAAGTTCTTAGAATATTAGTTTAATGTCAAGATGCCCCTAAAATTTAGTGCCAACAGGTCGTGTTGCGGCGCCGCACCTGCATGTTTTGTTCTTTTTACAATATTTATATTGAATAACAACTCCAATGTAGTATTATTTGTAATCAGGTACTAATAGTGAGTTCCTTCCTAAAAAACAAATCAATGAGTAAGCTATCTTAATGTTTAATAAAATCACACAGCAACTTTTTCTTAAAAACACTTCCGTTATTTTGCTGGTTTTTGCAGGAGTTTATTTCTTTGCCCTTACTGTAGTTTGGTCGCTTTTGCATGTGTCAAAGCCAACGCCCTGGTTTTTGTGGGCTCCCTTTGCCCTCTGGGCGGTTTTTTTATTCTACGCCTTAGTTATAAGTCTTAAAACCCAAAAATATTATAAACTCGGTAATCTTATTTTTCATGGCGCTTTTATTATCATTGCAACGGGAGTGTTGCTCAGTTACTTTTTCCGTTTTAGCGGAAGTGCAATAGTTGAAGAAGGAGAGTCTTTTTTTGGTGAAGAGGGTGAGTACCTCATAAGCCCTAAAGGAAGTGAGTTTGAGCGCCTTGCTCCTAATGTTAGTTTTAGGCTGGACACAGTTCTGCCTGAGTACTGGGGCGCTCAATTTTTTTTCACACAACTAGACGCAGGTATTACCTATCCTGTTGAGAGTTTGGATAAAACTGCTGTTATTGATTTGGCTGGAGAAACTTACATAAAAGACGCCAGGCTTAGGGTGGAGGATTTTGGTTTTTATCCCATAGTGGATGTTGTGGGCAGGTCAGGGAAATACACCAAAGGGCCGGTTAGAATTTTGGTTTTTCCTCCTACTATGGCAGAGGATTATTTTGAAATTGCAGGTTATAAATTTTATGTCAAAGTTTATTCAGACCCCTTAATAGATGATGACGGAACGGTTCACAATTTGTCAATGAATGTAAATAACCCGGCATTTTTGGTGAGAGTTGTATGGTTAAATGAGGAAATATATAACGGAGTTTTAAGGGTCGGGGAGCTTCTTAGGACAAAAAACCTAAAAGTTAAATTCACCGGGCTTAAGTACTGGGTGAAGGTAGGTATTGTTAGAGACCCGGGGGAGTATGTGGTGCTTGTTGGGTTTATGGTAGCAATAACAGGATTGATTATGAGGGTAGCTGTGTATTTCAGGCGCGGGGGAGAGTTCTTGCCTAAGTTGTAACAAAACAGGTGATAAAATTATGATTTTACTATTTTCAATAATATTACTCTACATCCTACTGACGACTATTTTAGTTGTTAATTTATGGATTAAAAAGGAAATAACCCTATTAGTTAGGGTTATCACTTATCTCACCCTGCTTTTGCAAGGCACTTATATTGCCCTTAGATGGGTGGAAGGAGGTCATCCGCCAATAGTCAGCACCTTTGATGAGGGGGTTTTAGCATCCTTTTTTCTTTTGCTCTATTCCGGTATTTTTGACAAAAAACAGCATTTTGTGCGGTTTTTTGTGCCATTTGCAACCATTAGTATTATATATGGAATGCTCTATTATGATGTAGTCAGGCCGATTATTCCCACTGAAGACGGTATTTCTGTATATTTTCATGTATTTTTTGTTTGGTTGTCCTATTTTTTCTATGCCCTTGCTTTTGTAGCGTCTATAGTATGCCTTGCCGGCAGGAATATCTTTGGCACAGAGGTCAATATGGAAGAACTTGACCCTTACATTCTTAGAAACATACTCTACGGTATTGTTTTTCAGACAATTATGTTTGCTCTGGGAGCCTACCATGGGGCTTTTGTTTTTGGCAATTGGTGGGTTTGGGATCCTGTGGTGTTTTTGTGTATGACAAGCTGGTTTATCTTTGCTGCTGCTCTCCACGGGGCAATATTTTTGGATTGGAGCACCAGAACCTTGTCACTCTGGGTGTTGGCAGGATTTGTCTGCACAATGCTGCTTTACTGGGGACTGGTATACATAAATTTTGCTACTTTTCATATTTTTGACTTAAGGCTGAAACAACATTAATTCTCACAAAAACTCCTGCCTGAAACTACCCTTAAGGGTATCCCGGTTGTTACCTAAAAAAACCATAAAAGTGTTGCGTAACAGTATGTTATATGTTAATTTTCTTTAGTCTATGTCTAAATTTCGTAGATGCTTTGGGTTGAAAAAAGGAAGTTCAACTTAAGGGGTTTTTTCGTTCAATTTTAACTAAATACAATAATTGCTTTATTTTTTAATTGTTTC
>CBDUXU010000088.1:0-7684 GCA_965371285.1 uncultured bacterium
CAGTGCCAGTGTGGCTGATCGTCCTCTCAGACCAGCTACCCGTCTTAGCCTTGGTAAGCCATTACCTTACCAACAAGCTGATGGGACGCGGACTCATCTCTAGGAGGAAGGCCCGAAGGTCCCCCCCTTTTACCGCAGTACTTAGGTACTGTGGTCTTATCCGGCATTAGCTAGCTTTTCAGCTAGTTATTCCAGACCTAAAGGCAGATTATCCACGCGTTACTCACCCGTGCGCCACTCTACTCGCCACCGAAGTGACTTTCTCGTTCGACTTGCATGTGTTAAGCACGCCGCTAGCGTTCGCTCTGAGCCAGGATCAAACTCTCCACTTGAATTAAAAATGGAATTGACTTGGCTTGAGCATTACTTAATAAAACTGCATAAAACTGTGTAAAACTGCTTGCTATTTAGTTTTCAAAGAACAGATTGTCTAATAAGAAGAGCCTAATAAATTAGCATCTAGAAGGGTTGGAATCTTACAAGAGACTCACTTCCATTCGAAGTGAGTTTTACATTTAACTCTAAATCGTCCATGTTGTCAAGGGAAAAAGTGAAAAAAGGTGAAAATAATAGAATTATTTTTCACTAGCCCCCACAAACCCAGTAAAAGCTTGAGTCCCCAAAACCGGGAGATGTATAAAAACATATAACAGGGTACTTTTCAAGTGTTTTTTGGGGTATTTTGGTAGAAAATGGGAGAAAAAGGGGTTGTTTTAAGAGGGTTTATCTCAGTTAAGACTGATGAACAGAATAGAGATATTTTTGGAAATCCACGAATGAATTTCTAATGGAATCAATGCTACCCAATTCCTTCACGGCATCGTCAATTGCCTTGTACTTAATTTGCAAAAGTGTAGGAAGCTTCTCCTGGTCTAATTCTGTTACTCCCTCTTTAACATACTGCTCTAAAACAAAATCGATAAAGACTTGTTTCTTATCGTCAAAGTTGGCAAAGATTTCTTCTTTGTGCTCATTTACACGCTCTTCTCTTGTAATAGGTGGCAAGGCATAAGCTATGTAAGCAAGGACATCAAAGACATCACTTTTCTCTGCACTGATGGCTTTCTTGAGGTCATTTAGTTGCTCTTCGCCGTAACCTTTTTCGTCAAGACTGTTTAACAAACCCTTTCTTGTATCAGGCTTTGACCAAAGCCTTCTTAACTCGTCTTCATTTTTAAACAACTCAGGCAAGTCGCCAAACAGTTTATTTATAAATTCCTGAGTTGAAAGAGGCTTACCATCGGGACCCCAAAAACTTGTTGCCATCATATGCTGAATATTTCTTTCTTTACCATCAGCAAGTTTAATTTTAATTCTCTTTCTTCTCTCGCACTCACATGGTCTCTTACCACATTTAGGACATGGTTCTTTTTCGCAGATGCAAGGTCTTCTACCACACTCATCACAAACCTTTTTCTCGCAAACACATGGACTCTCACCACAGTTAATACAAACCTGCGGCTCTAAAGGTTCACCATCCCACTCCGGGTCATTAAAATGATGATATGCTTTTACAAAATCATAAATAGTAAAATAATCTTTCCCATCAAAGAGCCTAGTGCCTCTACCTACAATCTGCTTAAACTCAATCATTGAGTTAACAGGTCTCATAAGCACAATATTGCGAACATTTCTTGCGTCAACTCCAGTAGAAAGTTTTTGCGAAGTCGTAAGTACTGTGGGTATAGTTTTTTCGTTGTCTTGAAAAGTTCTCAAATACCTATCACCTGTTGCTCCGTCTCTAGCAGTAACCCTTACGCAATAATCCGTATCATCTGACTGTTTGTTCTGATTGATAAGGTCTCTAACTGCCGCTGCATGTTCCTGTGTAGAACAAAATACAATTGATTTTTCATCCTGATTAACTGCATCCATGAAGAGTTTAACCCTGTACTCTTCTCTCTCTTTAATCTCAATAATTCTATTAAAGTCTTCTTCGTCATAGATTTTACCTTCCTCAACCTCTCCCTCTATTAGCATATCGTCAGAGGTGTAAACATATTCGTCAAGTGTTGTAGCAATCTGCTTTACCTTAAAAGGAGTAAGGAATCCATCATTAATACCTTCTTTAAGTGAGTAAGTATAAACTGGCTCACCAAAATAGGCGTAAGTATCTACATTATCTTTTCTTTTTGGCGTTGCTGTAAGGCCAAGCTGTACGGCAGGGGAGAAGTAATTAAGTATATCACGCCAATTGCTTTCGTCATTGGCACCGCCTCTGTGACACTCGTCTATTATAATGAAATCAAAAAAGTCTTTATCGTATTGACCGAAATATGGTTTTGGCTTTCCATTTTCATCAGTACCACTCATAAAGGTTTGAAAAATTGTAAAAAACACACTGGCATTGGTTGGCACTTGACCAGCTTTTTTAATTTCACTGGGCTTTATGCGTGCAAGTGCGTCTTCTTCAAAAGCAGAAAATGCATTAAAAGCTTGATTGGCTAGGATGTTTCTATCGGCTAGAAAGAGAACATTAGGCAATCCTTTTCCATCTCTCTTTAAGTTCCAACGACTGTGGAAGAGCTTCCATACTATTTGAAAAGCAATACATGTTTTACCTGTACCTGTAGCAAGGTTTAAAAGTATTCGGTCTTCACCTTTACTTATTGCTTCGAGAGATTTTTCGACTGCATTGTCCTGATAATACCTTGGAGTGAAAGTTTCGCCTCTTGTTTCAAAAGGTACTTTTGAAAATTCATCACGCCATTTATCTTCTACTTTAAATGTTTCTGCCCATAACTCTTCAGGAGTGGGATACTTGTCAACCTCACCTTCTACACCTGTCTCCATATCTATCTTATAGATAGTCTTTCCGTTTGTTGCATAGGTAAAACGAACCTGAAGCATACCTGCATAAGTCTTTGCCTGATGAACGCCCTCAGAAGCCTCAAAGGCTTCGCTTTTAGCTTCAACTACTGCCAACTTTTTATTTTTATAAAAAAGCACATAATCTGCACTAAGAGACTTACTCCTTGTCCCTGCACCTTGCAAACGACCTATGGTTATGGGAAATTCACGACGAATTCGTGTATCTTCCATAACTCCCCAACCAGCTTCTTTTAATGCAGGGTCTATAAGTTCCGCTCTGGTTTCTGCTTCTTTAATGTCGCTCATACTGCTACCTTTTTAAGGTTTGCATTTGCCTTCTTGGCAAAGTCTTTTGTTAACTCACCACTAAAAGCTTTCTCTAAAATAGATTTTTTAAGTTCTTCCAGGTCTACTAATTTTTTCTCATATATAGCTTCAAGTTTTTTTGTTTCAGTTGAGAGTTTGTCTAGTTTTTTGACGATTTGTTTTTGCTCAGAGATAGAAGGAACATTTAACACTATAGTAGCAAGTCGAGCGAGTGCCAATTTTGGCATAGCTGACACCCTTGTATTTAAGCCTGCTTGCTCTAAAAAACTTTCTGTAATAGTAAAATAATATACAAACTTATTGTCAATGCATGGCTCAAAAACCAGTTTACAAGCATTTTCTGTTAGATTTGCACCATCTAACTCTTTTGGTATTATACCCGACTTTCCAATTGTACCAGCAATGCTTATATACAAATCATGAGGAGAAATTGTATAATTCTTAATTTGTAAATATACATCTTCAGACACATATTTAATTCCATTCAAATCTATGGTCCCATTATCGCTAAAGTCAGCAACTCTAATATAGGGATAATCCGTTTGTGCTACTTCTAATTTAAAACCTTTAGGAACTCGTTTACCACCTCTTACATTTGCAATCTCACCTAACTTTTTCTCTTCCCAGTCTTTGCCTTTGTTGGTGAAGATATTATTTAAATAACTTTCAAAAAGCTCACGGGCGTTTTTAAGGTTTTTTTCTGTCGCCTCTTTCGCCCTATCCATACTATCAAAAGCCTCATCCAAAATACGAACGATTTCTTTTTGTTCTTCCAACGAGACAGGGAAAGATATTACCATTTCTTTATACAACCTATAATGCCTTGCGTAACCCAAATCTTTTAAATAAATAGAGTGCAACAGGTGATAGAAAAATTTTTCATCAAGAAAATCTTTTGTTTGTAAAATCTTAACGCCATCTGCACCTAATACAAAATCTTGCTCTACATATTTTAGAACTTTAGTATGGTCACCAAAAATAGTTATAGGTTTTTCTATCTTAAAAACATCCTTCCTCTTATCCCAATATCCATTTATATATTCTTCTTCTTGAGATATAATTGGATACATGCCAGAACTCAAAAAATGCTTTTTTTGAACTTTTCGGGTATAAGCAACTTTTTCTATACAAGATTCAAAAGGTTTAACTTCCCAGTCTTTCCTCATAAGAGCCCCTTAACTTCTTTTAAAATATTTTCGCTTTCTTTATCCAGGGCGACTATCTCTTTCATAATATCTTTTGGTTCTCTTAAAATAACTTCATCATTCTTATTTGGGTTTTTAGCGGACAGGTCAAAGGTTTCTAAGTTAACATCCTTAACATTAACAGTCCAAGAATTATCACTGGCCTTAAATGTCTTTTGGAGTCTTACAAACTCTTCCATATCTTTATCATTAAGGGCATTGGTCTTGCCGAGGTTACGGCCCGGGTCTAGCTGGTAATACCAAATCTTTTTTGTAGATGAGCCCTTCTTAAAAAAGAGCACCACTGTCCTAACTCCCGAACCCAGAAAAGTACCTTTTGGCATATCCAAAATGGTATGAAGGTTAGAGCTCTCAAGAAGCTCTTTTCTAAGTGCAACGGAGGCATTATCGGAATTGGAAAGGAATGTATTTTTAATTACCACACCTGCACTACCACCAGCCCTAAGTTTTTTTATAAAGTGTTGCAGAAACAAGAAGGCAGTCTCACTTGTCCTTATTTGAAAGTTCTCCTGAATTTCATCACGCTCAGTTTGACTACCAAATGGTGGATTAGCAAGAACAACATCATAACGGTCTTTTTCTTGAATATCGTCAATGTTTTCGGTAAGTGTATTGGTATGAAGTATGTTAGGAGTCTCTATGCCATGGAGCACCATATTCATAATGGCTATTACATAGGCAAGGCTCTTTTTTTCTTTACCATAAAAAGTTTTCTTTTGAAGTATTTCGTGGTTCCTTGCACTTAGTCTGTCACTGGACATGTGACCAAAGGCCTCGCACAAAAAGCCAGCTGAGCCTACGGCACCATCATATACGGTCTGGCCTATCTGTGGGTTAACTACCTTTACAATAGCTTTAATAAGAGGCCTTGGTGTGTAGTACTCACCGCCATTACGGCCAGCGTTGCCCATGTTTTTAATCTTGGATTCATAAAGGTATGAAAGCTCACACTTTTCGTCGTGAGTTTTAAAGCTTAAACTATCAACTATCTCCAAGGCACCCCTAAGCCCGTACCCACTCTCCATCTTGTTCTTTAACTCGCCAAAGACCTCGCTAATCTTATATTCAATTGTATCTGGTCCTTCGGAGTTTTGTTTGAATTTACGAAGATAGGGAAAGAGCTCGTCATCAACAAACTCTTTAAGGTCTTTACCCTTTAACTGGTCTTTATGGTCAACCTTGCCATCTTTGGTCTTCTTTACAGCCCAGTTGTTCCAGCGATATTTTTTAGCAAGCTTATACTCGTAATCTTTACCTGTAAGCTGTGCGTGCTTTATGTTTTCTTCTTCCAAGTTGTCTAAATATTTCAAAAAAAGCATCCATGATGTCTGCTCAATATAATCAAGCTCTGTGGCACACCCTGCATCTTCTCTAAGTACACTGTCAATATTTCTAAAAGCCTGTTCAAACATAATAAAACCCCTATTTTTTATTAAAATCTAAGCTTCAATACTATACAAAATACAACCAAAAATGGCTAGCCTATTCCCCCTCACCTCAGTCCGTGCATATCATATGCCTCCCGCCAGGGGAGAGGAGGTAAAAACTTTACTTCTACTGCTACCTATTTAAATCATTTAACATTCTTAGTGCCCCCGGATGGTTGGGTTTGAGGGCCAGGGTTTTATCGAGCCATTTCTTTGCCTCGACCTTATCGCCAAGTTTATTATATACAACAGCCAGGTTAAAACAAGAATCATAATAGTCGGGTTTTACTGCAAGTACATATTTAAAATGCCTGATAGCCTCCTGGTACATTTCCTTTTTATAATACATAGCGCCCAGGTTGTGGCGAGCCTGAAAATAGTCAGGTTTAATCTTTAGCGCAAGGTTTAGGTACTTAATAGACTCATCAAACTTATTCAACATACTTAGGGCTACTGCCATATTAAAATATGGCCTCTCGTACTCGGGGTCAACCTTAATGGATTTTTTATAATATTCAATGGCAGTGGCTGGGTCGCCCGATTTGGTATAAATGTTTCCTATATTATAATAAGGCCTGCCGTAAGTCTTGTCCAGCGAGTAGGATTTGTGGAGCCAGTCTTCTGCCTCCTTGAACTGCCCCTTGCGGGATAGTGCAACGCCAAGATTATTCATAGCCCTTGAGTGAGTGGGGTTTAACTCTAAGACTTTCTCCAGACTCACGATTGCCTCATCTAGTTTGCCGGGCAGTTTGAAATAGGCAATGCCCATGTTGTTGTAAACATCTGCATAATCAGGTTTTATCTTTATAGATTTTTTAAAAAGAGGAATTGCCTCGGCATATGCGCCTCGATTATATAAAGCATAACCGAGGCCGTTATAACCGCGAGGGTTGGTTGGGGATTTCTTTATAACATCTCGCCAAAGGGTCTCGGAATTCTGCCAAACAATGTTTCTGGCATAAGTCATGGTTGTGAAGACAACAGAAATTATAACTGTCGCTGCGAGGGTAAACCTAAAGAGGTCTGCTGCTTTTTTGGAAAACCTGGAGGTAAGTTCTTCATAGCCATAGATAACTGTGCAAAGCACAAAAAGCGCCCCGCCTGTCATAGGGAGATACATTCTGTGTTCAAAAATAATATCTCGAATGGGGATTATGCTGGACTCAACAGATAGTGCGCCGTAGAACCAAAACACTCCGAAGGCGCCCAAAACGCCTAAAACCCTTCCGCCTCCGCTATTAAAGCGGGGGAGGGATTTAAATAAAACCCAAAATGCCCCTGCCAAAATACTCAAATGCAGAAGTAGTCCCAAGACAACAAGGGGAGTGAAAAAACTTGTAGAGATTTTAAAGTCGTAATCGAGGATCTGGCCAATGGGGAGGACAAGAAGTTTTAAATAAACAGCAACTACGCGAAACTGGGTCATAAGGTATTGGCCGCGAGTAATACTCGCCGTCTCTGTGGTTGCCTCGCCCACTGAGCTAAGAAGGGCTCCAAGCCCACCGCTAGAGCTTCCGGCGAACATAGTATAGGGGATAACAAAAATTGTAAGTAGAATCGGCGTTAGATATAAAAGCTTCTTTTTATTGAAAGTGTTAAAAAAACCTTCCTCCCTATCTTGCATACTGCGGAAGAAAATCCACTCCATTAAAATAATCATAAAGGGCAAAGTAAAACTAATCTCCTTACACTTCATAGCAAAAAAAGCCCCGATAAATGCAAGAGCGAGGAAGGTTAAACTCTTTTTGTTAAATGAATCGTAAAAGCGAGCTTTTAAATACATAACAATAGAAAGCAGATAAAAAAGCGTCGCCATAGATGCGTAGCGCTGTACTGTGTAAGTCACTGCCTGGGTTTGCACAGGATGGAGAGCAAAAAACAAAACAGTAAGAAGAGCTAGTGGAGTTTTGTATT
>CBDUXU010000089.1:0-7675 GCA_965371285.1 uncultured bacterium
TTGTTTTTTTCTTTTTTTAATTTGAAGAAATAGTGCCCTTCGCCACTACTCATTGTGTTTTGACCTGTTGCGATAATAAGTTTATCTCCAGCAAAGGTTATTGCAGATATTTTCTTATCAGTTATTGGCAATAGTTCTGCTGATATTACTTTAAAAAAAATACCTGTAGATCTGTCATTATAGGGGTAAAGTGTTAAAAGGTAATGCTCTTTGACATCTGACATGTTCTTTTTGAAACCGGTTATATATAATTTGCCATCTTTCCATGAGCTTGTCCTTAAATAAGTAATAAATTTATAAAACTCTGCACCCTTTTTAATAGGGGCAAAGTCACTTAATATCTCTCCAGAGTCGGCATCTATTCTGTAGAACCCCGGTGTGTTGTTTTGGCTGGTTGAAATCCATATAGAGCTACCATCCCAAAATAGGGTGTGGTTTTGAAACTTTTCATTGCTCTTAAAGCCCTCTAGAGTTAGTCTTTCACCATTCACTACATAAGCATCAAGTTTATTTGTTATATGAAACTCTGGCTCTGGCACTACTTCTAATATAACTACACCTTCTTTAGTTAAGGTGAGAAAGTTTGTCCCATTAAACACAAGAGAGTTGAAGCCAGCGTCATGACTTTTTAAATCTTTTATTTTGTAGTAATTTTTGTTTTTGCTAGTTAACTCAACAAGCCCGGAAGGTTTATTCTTTTTTGTTGAATTATTGTTTGATGAAATTGGTGTGCTAGATAAACTAAATACTCTGCCATCTGCGGTTGTTAATCCTGAAGAAGGGTTTGTGAAACTGATTTCATTGTTTTTAATGATTTTATCTTTAGGTGTTTTTGTGTATTCCGAAAAAGAGATAGATGCCCTAGTTATAAAGTTACCAGAGTTTTTTATTGAGTATACTTTGTTTTTATAGAAAGATAACTTAGGTGCCTTTTTGATGGGGTCAGGGAATGGTGTGGAGCCTGCTAAATAAAACCTGCCATTAATTAATTTGTATTTGTTAAGATTTTCACGGTAGTAGCTGTAAAAATATGTGCCGTCCCATCCTATGGTTTGATTTGCAGTGTCACGAGAGTAAGGCTGGTAGTCTGTATGGAGTTTATGTATTGCTTTTATTACTACTTCATTTTTCTTGTCATCTAATGTGAATTCATATAGTTTGTTTGTGTCAAGTGTGGCAAAGTATGAGCCGTTAGCAAATACAAAATTTTCAAATGTTTTTGGTAGCATTGGAAAGTTGTAAGTTTTGCCTCTCTTTAGTGAGAAATGCTCTGGTAAACTGCTTTCAATGGGTAATTCTTGGATTGAAGGTATAGGTTTGTTTTTAGCTAGCAAGTTATTATTAGGGGTGAAGGTTAAAAAAACAATCGTGATTATGTTTAAAAAGATAAATACATGCTTTTTATTAGTTGTATACTTATAATTCATCTGAAATTGCTCCTATAATCATTGAAACTTTGTTTTCACATATTGATACGACCTTTTTCTTTGAAGTCCCGCCTTGAATAATTTCGATAGATGATTTTTTAATTTTTAAAAGTTTGGATAGGTAGTTTATTAATGCTTCATTTGCTTTGCCGTCCACAGGCGGTGAGGTGAGTTTGATTTTAAGTCTGCCGTCCGTTACTCCTGCAATGGAGTTTGATGAGGAGCGGGGGGCAACGACAATAGAAAGGGTGATACCCTCTTTGTGTTTTTTAAGAAAAGGAAGTTCTTTCTCCCCATTAGAATTCATAATCGTTTTTTAGCTGTTTTCGTCGTTAACGGCAGGTTTAGCCATATACTTTAGCTTGTTTGCCTCTTTGTCTGCTCTTTTTGAGTCTGCTTCTTCCATTTGCAGTACGGTGGAATGATATTTTAAAATCGCACGGATGGAAGTTTCCATTTCAATCCGCTGTTTCTTTAAGGTGGTTATTTCGTCCTGGATTTCTGCGGCTCTTTGCATTGCCTGTTTTGTAATCTCTTCTGCCTGGTGGCGAGCCTCGGCTATGATGAATTCATTTTCTTTCATAGTGTTTTTCTTCATGTCTTCGCTCATTTTTTGGGCTGTAGTGATGGTAGCCTTTAGTACCGACTCCCTGTCTTCGTGTTCCACGAGAGAGGTTTCCGCTCTGCCAAGTTTATCCGAGAGGTCTGCTACTTCACTGCGAGCCGAGCTTAAAGCGTCGGCAGCGAGGGCCCTTAGTACATCTACTTCACTTTTGTCATAACCAAAGAGGTTGTTGTTTAACCTGTATTCTTCTATCTCAAGGGGGGTTATCTTCATAATTTTCTCCTTACCATTATATTAAAAAAGTAAAAACTATATATTGCAAGAGTAAAAACTAATATCCTTATCATATTACTTCAGCTTAAAACGGCAGTTCCGGTATTTCTATAGTTGTCTTCCTGTTTTCGCTTGAGTTAATTTTGCCTGCAATTTGATGCAGGGTAGTTACTAAAAAAGATTGCAGAAAAACTATTATCATAAGCACTATTATTGGTGATAGGTCAACTCCTCCCATAAAAGGCAGGCGGGACCTTACCTTGCCAAGTATCGGCTCCGTTGCGGTGTATATAAACTGCACTATTGGGTTGTAAGGGTCCGCATTAACCCAGCTTATGACCGCCCTGGCAATTATTAGCCACATATAAATAATAAGTGCATATTGAATGACTACTGCCAGTGCTGTTAAAAAGTTTGCTAGTATAAACATGTTTAATTAAATCTATCCTCCTGATAATTCTTTTGATCGATTTGTAGCCGAGGCCACGGCATTTTTTATTGTTTTGCTAAAGTTGCCATCGTTTAATGTTTTCAGCCCTTCAACAGTTGTACCATTTGGCGAGCTGACCATTGTTATAAGTTCATCAAGGCTGGAATCGCTCATCTCGGCAAGCTTGGCAGCTCCTATTACGGTTTGTACGGCAAGAGTTTTGGAGGTCTCCTCATCCAGCCCCTCATCCATTCCCGCTTCTATTAATGATTTTATAAATAAAAACACATAAGCAGGACCGGACCCGCTAAGCCCCGTTACAGAATCCATTAAGGATTCATCGTCTATAATGGAGACCTTGCCCACAGAGAGGAAAATCTCTTCTGTAATGTAGAGATTCTCTGAGTGAGTTCCCTTTCCGGCCAGAATGCCGATTGCACCTTCACCTATTAGGGCGGGGGTGTTTGGCATTACCCTTATAATCGGAGGGTTTTTCACTCCTGCAGCTTCTAAAGTTTCTTTTATAAAATCCGTTGTGATGCCTGCCGCTATGGAGACAATAAGCTTGCCCTGGCAGGACGGCGCAATTTCCTTTAAAGCCTCAGCCATGTCATGAGGTTTGACTGCCATTATTATTATATCAGATGCATCTACAAGGGACAAATCGCTATCATAAAACTTTATTCCATAAGTTTCAGTTATATAGTCTGTCCTCTCTTTAGAGGAATCAGTGGCAAATATTTGCTCTGAAGTAAGTTTTTTAGATTCTATAAGCCCGTCAATCAGCGCCTCTCCCATGTTGCCTGTGCCGATGAAGCCGACTTTTTTTCTTGCTATAACGCCGTCAATACTCATAGTAGTTAATCTCTCATTTTTGTCTTATGGTTTTAGTAAAGGGTAATTATAACAGATAACTTATTGTTAATGCAAGGGGTCAGCCTGCGGGGTCAGCCTTGTCTAGGTATTTTAAATGGCGGTTATTTCTTCTTTTTGGCAGGTTTTGTAGTGGTTTTTTTCTTTGTTGTTTTTGTTGTAGCTGCTTTTTTGGGTTTTGTTTTGGTG
This sequence comes from uncultured bacterium, assembly GCA_965371285.1. Taxonomy (GTDB): domain Bacteria; phylum Desulfobacterota; class GWC2-55-46; order GWC2-55-46; family DRQE01; genus CBDUXU01. The sequence continues at coordinate 3,758 of CBDUXU010000089.1, forward strand.
GTTTTACTGGCTGTTTTTTTAGCAGTTTTGGCAGGTTTTTTTGTTGCTGCTTCTTTTTTACCTTTGTCTTTAACTTTTTTATCGACCTCTTTAGTTCCCCCGTCTTTGGCTCCCCCGTCTCTAGCTCCCCCGTCTCTAGCTCCCCCGTCTCTAGCTCCCCCGTCTCTAGCTCCAAAGATAGCTTCGCCAACCCTGACAATGGTAGCACCTTCCTCAATGGCCACCTCAAAATCCCCGCTCATCCCCATAGACAGTTCCGACAGAACAACCCCGGGAAACCTCTCCCTGTTAATCTGCTCTGCCAGGCGGCGAAGGGTGATAAAATAGGGTCTTGAATACTCGGCGCTTTCAAAAAAAGGAGGAATTGCCATAAGCCCCTTTATGCGAAGCATTTCCAGGCTGCTCATAGCTTTTATAAGTTTTATTGCCCCCTTAGGTGTAACACCTCCTTTGGATTTCTCCCTTGCAAGGTTTACCTCTATAAGGACATCCATAGGTTCTTCCAAGCGTTTGTTTAAATGCTGGGCAAGTTCTATGGAGTCTATTGAGTGAATAGAATCAAAAAGTTTGATTGCGTGGTTGACTTTGTTTTTTTGGAGCTTACCGATTAAGTGCCACTTAACGGTGTTTTTCTTGATATTCGGGACTTTGGTTGCAGCTTCCTGGACATAATTTTCGCCAAAATTGCGCACCTCGCCTTTTATAGCTTCTTTAATTTGTTTAACTTCGGTAGTTTTACTGGCTGCTATGAGAGTGATTTCGTGAGTGTCTCGTCCTGATTTTCGAGATGCTCTTTCAATACGCTCCATAATATTTTGGATGTTGCCGGTGATATTTGTTTTCATAATTTTCCACACCTCTAGAGTGATGAAAAGGCGGTTTGTGGTAGTTATTTGTGATAAGTAAGTAACAAAGGGCGGCAAACTTTTTAATGGAGCATTGTAGACCAACCTTTGACTCCGGTTCGCTTTATGCTGGCCGGGCTAACTACCTGATTTAAAAAGACTTTGTGGAAATGCTGAAAATAATAAAACATACAAATTAACGACTTGTTAAATTTATAGCATATCTAAGTACCTAATTCAAATGATATTTTTTAAAATTGCCTAAAAAGGGATCAACCTTGCCAATGGGTCAGCTATATCCTGTGTCAAAAAAGAGATTTTTCACTTAAAGTCCCTGTTGTTATACTATCAGTGCCTAAGTAGCACTTAAAAGTGTCCATTCAATTGACAGCTACGGACTCGTTCTGATAGAATGCATATCTGATTTTAAAATTTATTTATTCATAAAATAATTAAAGAGAACTGAGGGAACTAAGAGATGTCTTCTACTGATACCAGACATATACCAAAAACCATATTGGTTGTTGATAATGATGATGTAAGAAGTTTTAATCTGGCCGTATTATGCAAGAGATTCGATTTTAATATATTTGTAGCCAAGCAGGGTTTCGAATTCATCCGCATAGTAAATGGAGTTCTGCCTCACATAGTTCTTTTAAATATCAGAATACCTCTTATAGACGGGAAAAATCATCTGGATTATATCAGGAGTAACTCAAACCTGAATATGATTAAGGTTATTACCATGAGTGACGAGGGAGACAGGCCTGCGCTCGAGGAGAGCATGACAAAAGGCGCCAATGGTTTTGTAACTCTTCCTGTCTCGCCTACAAAGTTATACGCTGCAATCGAAAAGCTCGGTGAGTCCAAAGCTAGAAAAGTCCCAAGGCTCAGGCTTATTTTCTCTGCAACAGTTACAGACGGGACTACTACAAGAAAGGCCTTTGCTACAGTACTTTCAGAACATGGAGTATTCATAAGGACTACAAAACCCTTCCCAAGAGAAACAAAAATAAAAGTACACCTGGACCTGCCAAGCGCAAGACCAATACACTTGGACGGTACAGTTCTTTATACTGTAGAAATTAAAGGCGGTACACACAAAAACTACGAGCCGGGAATGGGTGTTAAGTTCACCGACATGCCGCCGGAGATTAATGTAGGCATCCGCGGATTCATAGAAGGACAACTTAAAAACGATTTAGATCCAAACGTCCTCTTCTAGGCAGGGGTGACCCCTGCACGCAATTTCAGGGGCATCATGTAGTTAAATAGTAGGTTAATGCTAGTGAAGTTCCTCTAATTGCATCCAACCGCAGGTTGGGGCGCCAGCGTGACGCTGGACTCAGTTTCAGGGCCTTCGGCCAAAAGTTAATATGATTCTAAAAAGTTTGTAAGTTGGCTAATTTCTGGTGTTTTTTAGAGAACTGTCGCAGACAGGCAGGGGTGACCCCGCAACACTCTGTGTTGGCATGCAGTTTTCAGGGGCAGTGTGTAGTTAAAAAATGATTTAATTATTGTCACTATGTGATTTTGATTGGATGCAAACGTCACGTTTGCCGAGTCTAAAGCCAGGGGCTTGTAGCATGGCAATCTCGTTAGTTAATAGGTTTTAATATGTATAAAAAAAAATATAAACTCAAAATTGTTCATACCTTTTCTCTTATTGCCCTGTTTCTTTTTGTGCAGTGTTCAGTGGTTAATGCTTATTTGCCTAAGGAGCATGGTGGTTTGTATAGCATGAAGGTGCATGTGCATCATCATGCTGATTATCATTATGGTTTAACTGACAAGGATTTAACTGATAAGGACTTAACTGACAATGACCTAATCAAAACCTCTTCCCAGTTTAGCCACAGTCATTCTGTTAATTTTAATACCGGAGACAGGGTAACAAGCAGCTCCAAATATAGAAATTTCCAGCGAGGTGTTCTGGCATCCGCTGTTTTACTGTCTTTGGTATCCCTGCCAAAGGTCGAACCCTTTGAAACAATTAATACTGCTTTTAAGTATAGTTATCAAATATCTGCTTTTCTTCGCGGGCCTCCCCGCTCAATAAAGACTATCTAAATATTTTTAAAACACAATAATAAAATATAAATAATAAAAATATTTTTCGGAACGGAGAACTTTGTTCTGAATAAAATTATTATCCCAGGAGGTATGTAATGTTATCTAGAATTAAACAGTCGAAATGGATTTTGGCGGCACTTTTTACACTGGCTGCCAGCCAAACCTTTGGCCATGGTATGAGTGAAGCTGAAAAACAAATAATTATTGAAGGCGGTAACCTGCGTTATATATGGATTGGCGCTACACATATGCTATCGGGCTATGATCATTTAGCCTTTGTATTTGGTATCATCTTTTTTCTTACTAACTTTAAAGATATTGTCAAATATATTACAGGATTCACATTGGGCCATAGTGTCACGCTTATTTTTGCAACCTTTACTGCCATTCAGGTAAATTATTTTTTGGTTGATGCAGTAATTGCCCTCAGTGTTTGTTATATAGCTTTCCATAATCTTGATGGGTTTAAAAAGTTTTTAAATGTCAATCCACCAAACATGTTGTTTATGATTGTTGGCTTAGGGCTGATTCATGGTTTAGGCCTTTCAACAAGGTTGCAGCAACTGCCGCTAAGTGAAGATCATCTGTTAATGAATATCATTTCTTTTAATGTAGGTATAGAAGTAGGGCAGATAAGTGCACTTGTTCTGATGTTATTTGTGATTAAAGCTTTTAGAAACAGTAGTGTTTTTCCGACCTTTACCCTTGTTGCAAACTACACTCTCATGTTGGCAGGAGCGTATCTTTTTATTATGCAAATGCATGGCTATGTCCATACCAGTCACCCTGAAGAGTTTACTGTGAGTAAAGAATTATCTTCTGAGGCTAAAAAGAGTCAGGAGGCTGGGGAGGCTGAGGATTCAAAAAAACTCCAATTGCCTGAGCGGAGCAATGTTATCAGTGTTACCGTTCCTGCCAGAGGTGATATTGAGTATAAGGTTAAGCTTAAAAAAGGTGAAACATTTGAGTACCTCTGGAACAGTGATGGAGGAAAATTGTT
>CBDUXU010000090.1:0-7674 GCA_965371285.1 uncultured bacterium
GAATAAGGGTTATAAGCGGGCTTAAAACATATTATTCCTATACAAATGATATATCTAACGATGGCCTTTTGGGCCTTGCTTCCATCGTGTCCGGCGCTGTGAGGAGCGGGGAAACTCTGCCTGACTTTGGTGAAGGTAAAAAAGAGTATTCAAAGGGATTTGAAATATTAAAACCTACCGGTGATATAAGTCTGGCTGAAAAAGTAAAACTCGTTAAGAAGGGTAATAAAATTTGCCGCGGTTATGACAAAAGAGTAAAGCAGGCAAAGGTTGTATATGGCGACCTCTTTAAGAAAGTTGCCATAGTAAACTCTCGCGGTACTTGGATTGAAGAAGACAGAAACTCTATACTTTATCTTTGCCAAGTAGTCACAGAAGAAAATGGAATAATTCAAACCGGCTACGAACCGGTTGGCGGAGCTATGGGACTGGAAATTTTTGATACAAACCCAATTGAGCAAATTGCTGAGACTGCCTCAAAAAGAGGTATTATGATGCTTGGAGCTAAAAAAGCACCCGGCGGAACTATGAGTGTAATACTCTCCTCAGAGGCAGGGGGAACAATGATACATGAGGCAGTGGGACACGGGCTTGAAGCTGACCTTGCAAACGAAGGCCTCTCCGTTTATGCTGGCAGGGTAGGAGAGAGAGTCGCAAGCGAGTTAATCACAGTTATTGACGACGGTACTATGCCAAACAAAAGAGGAAGCTGCGCTTATGATGATGAAGGAACTCCTATGGGCAAAAATGTTTTGGTTGAAGACGGGATTTTAAAAACTTATATGTTTGATATTCTAAGTGAGATGAAAGATGAAAATGGAAAAGCCACCGGTAACGGCAGGAGAGAGTCTTATCGTCACAGGCCGATAGTCAGGATGACTAACACTATTATCGCCCCCGGCACAAGCCGTCCCGAAGATGTTTTGAAATCTGTTGATAAGGGTCTTCTTGTTACAAAAATGGGCGGAGGTCAGGTGAACACAGTCAACGGCGAGTTTGTCTTTGAGGTCACTGAAGGTTATATGATTGAAAACGGAGCTGTTGGAGACCCTGTTCGCGGGGCTACTTTAACCGGCACGGGACCGGAGGTTTTAAACAGTATTGATATGGTAGGCAGCGACTTGGGTTTTAGTATTGGTACATGCGGAAAAGACGGTCAAGGCGTTCCCGTAACTGATGCCATACCTACTATAAGGATTCCTGAGATTGTTGTTGGCGGAGGGGTGGGGGCTTAACTGCTAAAACTATTAGTAGTAATATCCTATAAGTAAGCTAACAGAATTGTGTGAGTAATCTCTTTTGAAATGGTATAAGCTACCCATTTTTTTTGATAAGCCTTTTAAAGCTACAAAATAGTTGTCATATTTTGGTCTGTATACAACCTCAGCAAAAAGCTGATGTCCTGATACAGTATCTGTAGTTCTTAAAATATCAGTATAAACACCAGATAACTTCATTGCTCTTTTTTCTTTAAGATAATTTTTTGAAAAACCCCCGCCAAGGCTCAGAAGTAATTCAGGAGATAGTTCGATTAGGTATTTTGCATTTACTTCTACAGGTGTATAAGTTAACTCTGTATCAATTTTATGGCCAACATTGGCCGAGTCCATCCAAATGAATGACCCTTCGGATATTGCATAACCTAAAGAAGCTCCTATGTATATCTTAGGTGCTACAGCTAGGTATCCTTCAACAGAAGTACCTATGCCGGAATCCAGTCCATAATAGGCTGCATCATCGTGAGTAAATGTGTGACCATCAATGCTTATGGATAGGGTACTTTCCCCTAGAGGCATTTCCTTAGAAGGATAGGGCATATCTTCTGCAAAACTTGGCTTTGCTAGAAAAGAAACAATAAGTACTGATATAAATGTAAGTGTGAGTTTTTTCATAAGTTTAATTGTAACTTAGTGAGATAATCATACCATTAGTTTTTTACATAAATCAACAGGTAAATTAGCCTACCTTGCTGTTATATATAGACTTATTGCCATCATTTATTGACATCACTACGCTCTATACCTTACAATACCCAGATGAACTCCCTAATTGTAGCCCTATTATCTGCTGTTGGATTTATACTTGCCTATCGTTTGTACGGACGGTTTTTAAGCCGTAAAATCTTTGATATTGACCCTTCGAGAGTTACTCCTGCCCATCAATTTGAAGACGGTGTGGATTTTGTCCCTACTAAAAAGAGCATTTTATTTGGCCATCATTTTACATCTATTGCAGGATGCGGGCCTATAGTAGGGCCTGCCATAGCAGTTATCTGGGGCTGGGTTCCGGCTCTTCTTTGGGTTGTTTTTGGTTCTATTTTTATGGGAGCAGTGCACGACTTCGGCGCTTTGGTTATAAGCGCCAGAAATAACGGCCGCACCATTGGAGATATTACAGGAGAACTTATCGGCCAGAGGGGTAGGAGGCTTTTTCTGGTTTTAATTTTCTTTTCCCTTTTAATAGTACTGGCAGTTTTTGGTCTTATAATGGCAATACTATTTAGGGATTACCCTGCCGCAGTGCTTCCTGTTTGGATAGAAATACCTATTGCCCTTAGTCTCGGTTACTACATTTATAAAAAATCAGGCAACACTCTTTTAGCCTCACTTGTTGCACTTGCCCTTATGTATGTCTTTGTATATGTCGGTACATTATTTCCTATGGTACTGCCGGCATTTTTTATGGACAATATAATCCTGTCTTGGGTAGTTGTGCTTTTAGTTTATGCCTACATTGCATCTGTACTGCCTGTCTGGACTCTGCTCCAACCCAGGGATTATATAAACTCCCATCAGCTTTTTGTAGGTCTCGGTTTGATGTATTTAGGTTTGTTAATAGGAAGACCCGATATTGTAGCACCTGCCGTTAACTTAAACCCGGAGGGTGCGCCCAGTATAATTCCATTTCTTTTTATAACTGTTGCCTGCGGAGCTATATCGGGCTTTCATAGTCTTGTATCTTCGGGGACAACAGTAAAACAATTGGATAACGAAAAAGATATGCTGCCCCTGGGTTATGGCTCTATGATTATGGAGGGGTTTCTTGCCACTTTGGTTATTCTTACCTGTACCGCAGGGTTTGCCAGCCAAACAGAATGGTTTGCCCATTATGGAAGCTGGGGGGCTGCCAATGGGCTGGGTTCCAAGATCGGCGCTTTTATTGAAGGAGGGGCAGGGTTTCTCTCATACATTGGTATGCCTCATGCCATGGGGGCTGCAATTATAGCAGTCCTTGTTATCAGTTTTGCTGCAACTACCCTTGACTCTGCAACGAGGATACAAAGATTTGTTGTGCAGGAGATGGCAGAAGATTTTAATTCTAATTTTTTAAAGAGCAAACATGGTGCAACCATTGTTGCAGTAGGGAGTGCATTCATGCTTGCTTCGGTAAACGGAGGTAAGGGGGGAATGATTATGTGGCCGCTCTTTGGTACGGTAAACCAGCTTCTTGCAGGCCTGGGACTTGTAGTTATAACCGTGTACCTTGTTAGGCAGAAAAAACCGGTTGTTTATACCATGGTTCCAATGTTTATGATTCTTGTTATGACAAGTTGGGCTATGTTTATTAATCTGCAAACTTTCATGGCAGACGGCAAGTGGCTTTTAGTCACCTTTGGAGTTTTGATAGTAGCGTTAGAGGTGTGGCTGGTTATAGAAGCATTTTTAATATTAAAGAAATTAGGCGGTGAAGGCGCCGGAGAAGAACCTCTGTCTTCCCCTGAGGTTGAATTAGACTAGTGGTAGTAGGATGAAACATAGCGTACTGGTAATTAAATCCGTTGGTGACGAGAGCAGTAGTTCTTGCTGCTCAGGCAGCGGGTCAGGGGAGAGTGAGGTTACAGGTTTTGAAACCTTTTATAAGGACATTAAGGGAAGTTATAAAGACCTCCTTGACCTTCATGTCTTAGACCCAAGAAATTCCTTCCTCATTTTTGTTCTAATTAAAGATTGCCTTCGTTTTAAAGTGCCCATTTTAACATTATTAAAAACCATTTTTACCTATTCAGTCCCTTCTGTGATTATAGATGGTGAGGTTGTTTTTAAAACTATCCCGGCTTTAGAGGATTTTAAGTCTTACATGAAAACTCTAAGTAAATAACTCAAAAAACAATAAAATAAGACCCTATGAGAAGGATGCCGGTTAGGAAGTGGGTGGCTATTGTAGCCTTTATGGCAGGTAGGAGTTTGGGGCTGTCATAGTAACGAAGGGCCCTGAATATGGCATATTCCCCCGTTATAGACCCGAGGAGGGCTATTAGAGAGGCTTTTGGCAGATAACCATACTTGATGCCAACGAGGATGCTCACAAAGGCCAAGACCATTAATATAGGCAGTCCCAGTCTGGCCCTTTTCTTGCCAAGTCTCACTACAAGGTTGGTTTTGCCGCTTTTTTTGTCTGCATTATAATCAGGAAATTCGTTTATAAATAATACGGCTGTTATCAGGAAGGCTACCGGAAGTGATGCAACAAATACTTCTTTTGAAAATGCCCCGGTCTGCACGTAGTATGCCCCCTGAGTGGTTAGTACTCCAAAATTTAACCAAACAAAGAATTCTCCCCATCCCCGTGACGCCAGGAATACAAAAGAACTTGAATAGAGAACTCCTGTGGATAGTCCAACTGCTCCAAAAAGCAGTATGATATATCCCAGTTCATAGGTTAAATATAAACCCAGGGCAAGGGCCGCCAAACTCAAACCTATTCCAAAGTTTAACATTTGCCGTGGCGTAAGTTTGCCTTCTTGGATTACGCGGGAACCTCCGGTGAAGGGGCTTAACCTGTCTTCATTTATTTCATCTGTGCCGTTTTTATGGTCATAATAATCATTTAATATGTTGATACTTCCATGACAGAGTAGAAGTGCGGCCATTGTTATGATAAAATAGAGACCGTTTATTTGCCCCTGGGTTTTATAGGCTATTACTGTTCCCAGCAGGGCAGGAATAATGACTGCCGTAAAAAATTGAGGCCTTGTGGCAAGGGCGTATGTCAAACAAGTTTTTAACATTTTTTTGATTATATACTATAAATTGTAAAATAAAAATAAGAAATTAATTATATGAATAAAATTTGGAACTTATTTACCTCTGTAGCAACAACAATCATCCTAGCTTCCCTGGTGTGTATTATAACAGCTTTTGGATCTATTAAGGTGAAAGCGGAACCTGATTTTTATAGCTCCATTGATACCCATGTTCTGGTGCCATGGCTTTTCTCCGAGGGTTTTTATGACCTGGACCGCACGTTATGGATGATCCTTCTCATTGTAGCCATATTCTTTTTTGCACTTAATCTAGTTGCATGCACAGGCAAGAGAACTTATTTAATTATAAATAAGAAGATGCCCTGGAAGACTATAATCCCCCAGTTCATACATCTGGGTTTTTTTATAGCATTAATAGGACACCTCCTTGGCTCCACACTTGGCTTTAGGAGTTACTCGAATCTTCTCTATGAGGGGGAGAATGTTAAAGTCCCATATAATGACAACCTCTTTGTCCGCCTCGAAGGGGTGGAGGTAGAGTATGATAATTTCGGCGCCCGGTCGGGGCTTAAAACAAAAATCACCCTGTCTAATGACAAGGGGGATTTTTTAACTGACAATATAGAGTTTAACAACCCTGTAATGTATAGGGGCATGGTTTTTTATTATGCCAATCATGGCGCAAGCTCCAGGGGGCTTAACCTTGTTATAACGGACAAAAGCCGGACAGAAGAGTTTAGCCAGCTTTTTTATACTAATTTCACGACAAGCAGGGGAACTACATATACATTAGGAAGAATTTTTCCAACTTTCAGGTATGATGACGACGGAAAACCTTACTCCCAGGCAGATGAGTATTTAAACCCCTACCAAGAGATTAGAGCTGTTAAAGACGGTAAAAGTTTGGGAGTTGGTTATCTGGAGCTGAATAAAGTCGGCACATCGGTTGTTATTGAAGGGGTTACTATATATTTAAAAAGTTTTATGGAAGTCCAGTACGCTATGTTAAATATTAACAAAGATCCGGGGATTGGTTTCATATTGGTTGGTTCGATTATACTGGTGCTGGGTACAGGGATGCTGCTGGTATTTAGAAGGGACAGGGCGGAGCTCCTTAGCGAGCCTGCCTTTAATAAAGAGCCTGTCTATAATGGTGATACAACCTGATTCTGCCATAACTCAATTGGTTGACCGCTAGCGGCTAAACTGTTAGAATGTTAGTTTAATTTACAGGTAAAGGATAAGTATATGACTGACGACAATTACTATGGAGACATAGTTGACATAAAAGGCGGGGCAAGCAGGTATAAATTAAGGGTAATTGTAGTGGGACCCTTGGATGTAAACTGCTATTTGCTCTGGGATTCAGAGACCATGGACGGAGTTGTAATTGACGCCGGAGGGCACCCTGAGATTATAGAGGGGGCTGCAAAAAAAGAAGGAGTCAATATAAAACGCATCATACAAACCCACTGTCACTTTGACCATATTGGCGGCATTAGAGATTTAAAAGAGGCTCTAAATATCGGCGTTACTATTCATAAAGACGACGAAAAGCTTTTAACCGATGCTCCCAAGCAGGGGGCGGTTTTTGGCCGCCGCGTAGAACACCAGTGCGAGGCTGATGATTTCTATGAAGATGGCGACGGGCTGGAGTACGGCTCACTGAAGTTTCAAGTGATTCACACCCCGGGGCACACGCCGGGAGGGGTATGTCTTTTGTTTGAGCCGGAGAAGCTCTTGTTTACCGGAGATACCCTCTTTGCCGGTTCCATCGGCAGGTGGGATCTGCCTGGCGGGGACTTTGATATTTTAAATAATTCGCTTAAAACCAAGCTATTTCCCTTATCCGATGATGTCAGGGTTTTCCCCGGCCACGGCCCCGACACTACAATTGGCGACGAGAAGGAACTGAACCCCTTTATGAGTAATATGTACTAGAGCTTTTTTAGGGCTGTTGGTTTGAAAAAGCTTTAAGAAAACCAGTAAGCTTTTGGTGTGTGGATATAAGTGATAATTAAAAAAGGTTTGTAATTTAATAAAGTTATAAATAAAACAAATAACCAGGCGTAGTTTTGATATCGGTGAAAATTTAAAAATGAAACTTAAAAATAAAAATATAATCCTTGGCGTAACAGGAGGGATTGCAGCTTACAAGTCATTGGAGCTTGTGCGTTTGCTGGTAAAAGAAGGGGCAAATGTAACTCCAATACTGACTAAAAGTGCCTGTGAGTTTATAACTCCGCTGAGCATTTCTGTGCTTTCCGGAAATGAGGCACTAACGGAGATGTTTGACTTAACTAAGGAAGTTAAAATCAGCCATATTGACATGGCTGATGAAACCGACCTGATATTGGTAGCCCCAACAACGGCAAACACTATTGGACAGATTGCAGGTGGGCTGAGCCCCGACCTTCTTACAACCGTAATACTTGCTACTAAAGCTCCTGTTGTTATTTGTCCTGCAATGAACGACAATATGTTTGATAATGACATTGTTGCCGAAAATATAAAAAAGTTAAAGTCTCACGGATACAAATTTGTAGACCCCGAGGCAGGTATGCTTGCCTGCGGTCATGTAGGCATGGGGAGGCTTGCAAACCTTGATATTATCGTAGAGGCTGTTACAGATATTGTAGTTAAAGGAGATTTGGCGGGGGAGAGGGTCTTAATAACAGCAGGCCCCTTAA
>CBDUXU010000091.1:0-7657 GCA_965371285.1 uncultured bacterium
AGAAACAATAAAATTACCCATATCAGGCAGCACTCAAGACATTAACAATGTTATAACAAATGAGACAGCAGTTCAATCCAAAGAAGACCTTAATAGAGATGCGTTAATTGAAAAAGGCAGAAACAAAACCAATAGTATTATCAGTCCTGTTTATAAAAAATATAAAAACACAAACTGGATCATAGACTGGGATGAAATTGTTGATATTGACTGGAGAATTAGGAATTTATTGTTTCAAATTGAAAACAGAAATAATATTAGTATAAACTTTGAAGCAAACAAACTTAACACACTAGGACTAACTCTCACAGAAAGCAATGGCACACAAAAACTCACTTACAACAATAAAGTTTGGAATTTGAGAAAAATTCGCAAATACTTGGATATTGCTGAAGTAAATACAATTGATGCTATAGGAATACGAGAAGACATATATTATAACAAAAAAAAGTTAAAAAAGAGAATATTTGCTAATGGCAAGCAAGGTGGTATTGGTTCTTCATACACAAAGATTGATGTTGAACCTCCCTTCCAGGTTGACAACAACGACCTGTCTATTGAGCTTAGCAGTATATACGAAGATTATATTAGAATATTTAATAGCGATTTTTTGGATAATCTCTTTTTATTGGACAAATCTATTAGAAACATAATTCCTAAATTAAAACTTCATCATGAACCTAGATTTGGCTATAGTAAAAAAAATAAACCTATAGGGCTCTACTTAGGGCATTACAGTGACTTGTATGAATACGATGGTAGATTTTTGTGGTTTATTTATCTTATTGACCCTAACAGCAAATACAAACCATACACTGACTATCTGGAAACTGGCGTCACTGGTTACTGTTGGTCAAACAAGATAGAAATTATTGGAAAACTAGAACAATACATAAGTCACTATCCTAAAGGACCGTTCATAAAAGAGGCCCTTGGCAAAGCCGTAGGCTATTACATGACTTTTTTGAATTATATATATTTCAACAAGGAAGATAGAAATAATAGTAGTGAAAATGCTCTACTGAACAATGATTACTGGGGAGGATTTGAGAGATATATAAAATCAATGGATGAAAAATCTATTGATGAAATTGAATTAAAAATTAAAGAAAAAGCTAAGAAAAGCATTGATATGTATATAGCTTCAGCTGGTAATATGACTGAGAGCGAATCTAGGCGTATGGATAAAAATTTAAATGAGATAGAAAATGGTTTTAAATATAGAAGTTTTTCTGTAGATTGCCCAGATTAAATAAAAAAAGGGCGGACTATTAAATAGCCCACCCTTTTTCCTTATACTTTTATAAAGTACCTGAAACCAATAAATCCTATACTATCAAAATGCCAACTAAGATTAGCCCGAAGGCCCTACCTTTGTCACCGGCGACTCGCCAACCTGCGGTTGGATGCAATTTACAGCAACGTACTGCCAAATAGTTCACACACTCTTTAACTGCATGATATACCCAAAACTGAGTGCAGCGTCACGCTGCCTAGGCGTCGGTAAAACTCTTTAGAAGCTTTGCTCTCGTTGGATGGCGAAGCCTGCGGATTGCCTTGGCTTCAATTTGTCTTACCCTCTCGCGGGTAACGCCGAGAACTTTCCCCACTTCTTCCAGTGTGTAGTCTTGTTTTTCTCCAAGACCAAATCTCATGCGGAGGACCTTCTCTTCTCTTGGCGTAAGTGAGTCAAGAACAAGGTCTGTTTGGTTACTCAGGTCCTGGTCAATTGCCGTATCTGCCGGAGAAGGAGATTTCTCATCTTCAATGAAATCTCCAAGGGAGCTTTCCTCATCATCACCAACTGGGGTTTCCAGGCTTAGGGTTTGTTTCATAAGCCTTAATATACGCCTTACCTTACTGATTGGAATATCCATTCTTACTGCTATCTCTTCTGGGTGCGGTTCCCTGCCCAGTTCTTTTAATAAGTGGCGGGAAGTCTGCAAAAGACGGTTAATTGTTTCTATCATATGAACAGGGATACGGATTGTACGGCCGTGGTCGGCAATACTTCTTGTAATAGCCTGCCTTATCCACCATGTTGCATAGGTAGAGAACTTATATCCCTTTTTATAATCGAACTTATCAACTGCCTTCATAAGCCCTATGTTGCCTTCCTGAATAAGGTCGGAGAACTTGAGTCCCAGGTTTACATATCTTTTTGCAATACTTACGACAAGCCTCAGGTTAGCTTCGATGAGTTTTTGTTTTGCCTGCCACATATAATAGTTAGCAGTGCGGACATTTTGGGAAAGTTCGGCAAGGATTGGCCTGCGCATGGCAAGGCGCCTCATTACTCTCCTTACTCTTGTCTTTGCCCTCTCGCTCTTTTTGGTGCCGCGTTTTTTTTCTTCTCTTTGGAGCAGGTCTTCAAGCCTTATGATTCTTTTTATTATCCTGTCCACCAGGCCGGGAGCCAGGGTCATTTCTTTTATTACTTTATAAGCAGTCTCAGGTTTTCTTCTTCTTACGCTTTCAATCTTTTTGATAACCTGTTCTTTATAATTTTCTTCATACTGCGCTCCCTCTTCCGTCTCTTCTAAGAGCTCCCGGGTGGAGGACTTGCCTGCTATAATCCTGTCTCCCACTCTAAGCACCTCTCGAATAGAAAAGGGGCTGGTGAGGATTAGTTCTATTAACTGGTCTCTTCTTTCTTCAATCTCTCTGGCTAAGGTGATTTCTTCTTCTCTTTTCAAGAGGCTAACTGCCCCCATCTCCCTCATGTAGATTCTTACAGGGTCTTCAACTCTCTCTGTTGTCTCTGTAGTTGTTGTTTTTACATCATCATCACTTGATGGGGCATTGCCTTCTGTGTCAACGACATCAACTCCCAGGTCTCCAAGAGTCTCCAGGAATTTATCCATATCTTCTACGGAGAAGTTATGCTGGGGGATTGCCTCGTTAATTTCGTCGTAGGTGAGAAAACCCTTATTCTTTCCTGTTTCAATTAAACCCTCAAGGGTTGAACCATCAGCAACTTTTCCCGGTTTCCCGGCAGAGGCCTTACCGGCTTTTGTTTCTTTGGCTTTTTTACCACCCTTAGCTGCCTTAGTATCTTTTTTAGCCTTAGCAGCCTTGGCATCGGCAAGGGCTTTTTTTGTTGCAGTTAGTTTTTTAGCTGCTTTTTCTTTTTGAGCTTTAGTTTTCTTAACTGCTACCGGTTTTTTTGTAGTTTTTTTAGCTGTACTTGCGGACTTAGCAGTCTTTGCAACTTTCGTTACTTTCTTTGCCGCAGCCTTTTTGGCCGGCTTAGTAGTCTTTTTGGTAGTTGTAGTAGATGTTTTTTTTCTAGGCATTTATTAGATTCCCCAATATTAAGTTCGGTTTTATTATGGATATTGTATGAATATAAAATTAAGACAAAAAATAGAGGGAATACCATCCCCATTTTACATACAAAGTTAATATTTATACCATTCTTTCTGGTATAATGTCAAGGTTTTTAGCTACTTAAAGCAACGAGCAGAAGCCCTAAAAAGTTATAAAATCACCAAAAACGCCAAAAACTCCCCAAATACCTTAAAAAAACCTAATTAACTTTTTTCTTGCTTTCCCCCGCCTTCTATAATAGAATAATTGCTTCTTAAAATCTCAGCCGAATCATTCATAACATTCATAATAGGATGGCATATTAAGGCATAGATACTAAGATACAAAGAACACAAAAAAAAAATCATTCCTTGCAGGCGGCTGAGATTCGCCTGCGAACCCAGGTGGGCGGATTTAAAAAACAGGCGAAACGTTAATAGGCCTGTTAAATCAAAACCACACTGGAGACCCGAAAGGAGAAACACATGGACAGACATTACGAGACAGCCTGTATCGTAAACCCTACCCTCGCTGACGACGCCATAAAAGCAGTCATTGAACAGGGCAAAAAAACACTTACAAGTTTAAGTGGATCAGACATCAATATCGAAGATTGGGGCAGAAAGAAACTTGCCTACCCTATCGAAAAAAACAACGACGGTTATTATTTCTTCCTTACCTACACAAGCTCAGCTGATGCAAGCAAAGAGTTAGAAAGAACTCTAAGGCTTAATGAAGTTGTTATGCGCTACCAGACTGTAAGACTAGATAGTCCGGCAGCACCGGCGACGCCTGCAAAAGCGGCAGCAGCTCCAACTCCTGCTCCAGAAGCAGAAAAAACAACTCCAGAAAAATCAACTGAAGACAAGGGAGGCGAATAATGACTGACGATAAAAAAGTAGAAACTACTGAGGCTCCAAAACCGGCTGAGAGTTCAGCACCTACTGAAACTAAAACTGCAAGCCCGGCCCCTGCAAAACCGGCTGAAACTGCAGCGCCTGCAAAAACTGCAAGCGCAACAACAACTTCAAGACCAGCGTCATCAAGACCAGCGTCACCAAGACCGGCAGGAAGACCGACAGGAGGCAGACCAGGCGGTTCTCGCCCTCCATTTAGAGGACGCCCAGGCGGTAGAGACGGTGGCAGAAGAGGCGGATTTTTCAGAAAGAAAGGTTGTCGTTTCTGCAAGAACTCCGACATACCTATTAATTATAAAGACGCAAGGGCACTAAGGCCATTCCTTACGGAAAAAGGCAAGATTATGCCAAGGCGTATTACAGGGAACTGTGCAAAACATCAAAGAGTCGTAAACATGGCAATCAAAAGAGCTAGAAATGTAGCTATTCTTCCATACACGACAATTTCTTTATAATTTTAAATAGGAGATAAAACAATGAAAATAATTTTAAAAGAACCAATATATAATTTAGGCGACCTGGGAGATGTTGTTACCGTTGCCGGAGGTTACGCAAGAAACTACCTCCTGCCCCACGGCAAGGCGCTATTAGCAACAAAAAGTAACCTAAATCAGTTCGAAGCTGAAAGAGAATCACTTGTCAAAAAAATTGCTCACCTTAAAAGCGAAGCTGAACAAGTTGCAGAAAAACTTAACACCGTTGCAATTGACTTTACAAGAAAATCAAGCGACGAAGAAAAAATCTTCGGCTCAGTAACTGCAATGGACATAGAAGCTTCTCTTAAGGAAGCTGGATATGAGGTATCAAAAAGAGATATACTTCTGCCTTCACCAATTAAAACTACCGGTGAGACAAAAGTAAAAATCAAACTAGACCAAAGCGTTCTAGCTGAAATCTCTGTTACCATTATCGCAGAAGCTGTAGAAGAAGGCACTGATGATAGTTCTTACTCCGTTGCTCCTTACCCAGAGGACGCAGCAGAAGTAGCAGCAGCAGAATCAGAAGGTGAATTCCGCGAGAGAAAACCTAGAAGAGCAAAAACTGAGGAAGCTACCGAAGCTACAACTGAAGCTCCTGCTGAAGAAGCTACAGAGGCCGCACCTGAAGCAGCGCAGGCTGCACCAGCTGATGAGGCTACTAGCGAGACTCCTGCCGAGGCAGAGGCTACTGAAGAACCTGCAACAGAAGAGTAAAATTAATTACTGATAATCCACAAACCCCTGCAGACTACCTAGTTTGCAGGGGTTTTGTTTTTAATCCACATGTTTATTAACAGGTTTTTCCACATTCTGGCAGTAATGTCAACTTGCCTCACAACCTGTGCTATGATATAAAATACTATTCAAAACTATTACAAAACAACACTCTAAATCGAAATCAAAAAATGGCGACTATCCGAAATACAAGCAGTTCTTCAAAACGACTGCCTCCCCATAACCTGGAGGCAGAGCAATCTGTCCTGGGCTCAATACTGCTGGATAAGGAAGCAATCAGTAAAGCCATTGAGTCTTTAAGCCCCGACGGGGCGGACTTCTATCACGACATACACGGTAAAATTTTCAAAGCCATGGTTGACCTATCCGAGAAGAGTATGCCCATTGACCTTGTAACACTATCCGACTCTTTTAAAGACAATAACACCCTTGACCCTCTGGGAGGAATTCCCTACCTTGCAGAACTTCTGGAACACACCCCTACTGCTGCCAACCTATCCTGGCACATAAAGATTGTAAAAGAGAAGTCCCTCGCAAGAAAACTTATTAGTGCTGCAACCAATATTGCATCTGAGGGATACGAGAACTCCGGCGACATTGAATTCCTTGTTGACTCGGCGGAGAGTAATATATTTCAGATAACTCAGCAAAGGGTCACAAAATCTTTTCACCATATAAAAACTCTCGTCGGTGACGCCTTTGAAACAATAGAAAAACTTTATGAAAACAAGTCCCACTTAACGGGAGTTGCATCAGGTTATACGGATTTGGACAAGCTCACGGCAGGTTTTCAAAAGTCTGACCTCATCATCATTGCCGGCAGGCCGGGAATGGGTAAAACTTCTTTTGCCCTTAACATTGCAGAAAATGCCGCCATAAATGACAAAGTGCCGGTGGCAGTCTTCTCACTTGAGATGAGTAAGGAGCAGCTTGTGCAGAGGATGATGTCTTCACAGGCAAAAGTTAACCTGCAAAAACTCAGAAGCGGTTACCTAAGTGAAAGTGACTGGGGCCCGCTCAACATTGCCGTAGGAAAACTCTATGACGCGCCAATATACATAGACGACACTCCTTACCAAAGCGCCATTGAACTAAGGGCCAAAGCCCGCCGCTGGAAAAACGAATTAGGGCTAAAACTTATTATAATCGACTACCTGCAGCTTATGAAAGGCAGGGCTGACACCAATAGCAGGGAGCAGGAAATATCCGAGATATCAAGGTCCCTAAAAGGCCTTGCCAAGGAACTGGACCTCCCTATTATTGCACTCTCCCAGCTATCTCGCCGCACGGAACAAAGAGAAGGCAACCGCCCTCAACTCTCAGACCTTCGCGAGTCCGGCGCCATCGAGCAGGACGCAGATGTTGTCATGTTTGTTTACAGAAAAGCACTCTATGAGAAAAAAGAAGACCTTTCCATAGAAGATTTAAACTCGGCAGAAATCATCGTAGCCAAACAGCGTAACGGCCCTACCGATGATGTGCCTCTTACATTTATAAATGAATATGCAAAGTTCTTGAACCAAACAACCGCCGCCCAACCACATGATGACATACAAGAAGAATGGGTTGAGGACTAAGTCAAGTTTTAACAAATCTTCTATTGTGAACGAAAACCCAAAAAAATACACAGAGGTCGCACCTGCCCTGAATCTTCCCAGCACCACAGGAAGTCTCTTTACCTACTCCATACCCCAGAGCCTTTCTACTGAAATAAAAGTCGGCAAGCGAGTACTCATACCCTTTGGCAGACGCACCATCACAGGTTATGTTGTCACTATAAAAGACTCCCTAAACAAAGAAGAAGAAAAATTTAAGTCAAAAATCAAAAACATTACCGATGTTTTAGACGAGGTTCCCCTGTTCGATACCAGGAGGATGAAATTCTACAAATGGATGTCCGACTATTATTTCTCCTCCCTTGGAGAAGTTCTGAAACTTGCCCACCCGCCTGAGTTAAACGTAAAAAGCCTGCGCAAATTTAAAACCATTACAACAGGCGATGTAAACCCGCAGCCAATCAAATTAACTTTAACAGACAAAAAAATATTGGAAGAAGCAAAAAAAACTGTTTCTCTTAAAACCCTTCAAGGCAAACTAAAGGGCAAACCCTTAGTATATTCTATTAACAAACTTATAAAAAACAACCTGCTGGAAGAGATAACAACGCTTTCTAATTCTACAAATAAAAAACAAGATACTTTAATTGAAATTAAAACA